>CAZXHW010000260.1:0-9589 GCA_964639915.1 uncultured Heliomicrobium sp. | reverse complement strand
CCAAAGCTTCTATCTGCGGCCAATCAAGGCTAAATTGATCTGCAAGGTGCGGCCAACTGTGGATTTTCGCGCCCGAATGCGTGAGATCGCCCACCTGATCGAAGATTCAAATCAGTCGCCGACAGCAACGAAGCGACTTCCTTTTTTGAAATTGTCTGGCAGCGAGATTGCAGGCATTTATCAGTCAGTCGGGTAAACAATGGAACAAACAGAAACACGCCAAGGATTGTCGCGCGCAGAGGCTGCAGCGCGATTGCATCAATACGGGCCCAATTCCCTGCCGGCAAAACCCTCCGTGCCCTTATGGCGACGATTCCTCAGGCAATTCCGAAGCCCGCTGATTTACATCCTTTTGGTTGCGCTGGCAGCCGACACGGCCATTTGGCTCAGCGAAGGAGCCAGTGGAATTCCGGTTGAATCCATTGCCATTGCCATCATTTTATTTTTGAACGCAGGACTGGGCCTTTATCAGGAAAGCAAATCGGAAGCTGCGCTGGCAGCCTTGCGGAATATGACCGCGCCGCATGTTTGGGTGATGCGGGACGGCCATTTGCAGCATCTGCCCGGTAGCGATCTGGTGCCGGGCGACCTTGTGCGCATCGAAGCCGGGGACCGAATTCCCGCCGATGGCAACCTAGTTGAAGAAGGGGCGATGGTGGATGAATCGGTGCTGACTGGCGAATCCGTTCCGGTGGAAAAAGAACGCGGTGACGAGGTTTTTAGCGGAACGCTGCTGGTGCGCGGCAAAAGCTACCTGGAAGTCAGCCGGACGGGCGAACAAAGCGCAATGGGACGATTGGCGGTAATGATTGGCGGCATTCAGGCTGATCCGACTCCGCTGGAACGGCGGCTGGAAAAATTCGGCGGCCAGATTGCGCGCGGCGTGCTGGTGCTGGTAGTGCTGATTGCCTTCGGCGGGTTGCTGGTAGACGGCGTTGAGCGCATCAGTCATATCTTTCTGTTCGCAGTGGCGCTGGCAGTCGCCGCAGTCCCAGAAGGCTTGCCTGCCGTGCTGACCCTGACGCTGGCTTTGGGCGTTGAGCGAATGGCAAGGCGAAAAGCCGTCGTTCGACGATTGAGCGCAGTCGAGTCTTTAGGTTCGGTTACGGTGATTGCCACAGACAAGACAGGCACGCTGACCGAAAACCGCATGTTCGTGAAAGACCTGGACAGTCCTGATCCGCAACGAGCCTTACACGCCATGACGCTGGCCAATGATGCGGAAGAAAAGGCTGGCGCGGGCGATCCCCTGGAACTGGCGTTGCTGGAATATGCGCAGAAACGCGGCGTTGAATTGGACCAGTTACGGCAAAATCATTCGCGCCACAGTGACCGCCCTTTCGACAGTTCGTCGAAGTTTATGCGCGTGACGGTTCACGATGGAGACGAAAAACGGAGTTATCTGAAAGGCGCGCCTGAAGAGATTTTGCGCCGCAGTCTTTTGACCGATGCCGAACGCAGCGTATGGGAAGAGAAAGCGGAAGCTTATGCGCGCGAAGGTTGCCGTTTGCTGGCGCTGGGCCATCGCATAGGAGAAGGCGAGCACGAAATTGAGTTTCTGGGATTGGTGATGTTGTGGGATCCGCCGCGCGCGGAAGTTCCAGACGCGATTCGCCGTGCACAGGAAGCTGGCATCCGCGTGTTGATGATTACGGGTGACCATCCGGCCACAGCGCTGGCCGTGGCAAACGAAGTCGGCATCGCGTCTGGTCGCGTTCTAACAGGAATTGAACTGGAAACGATGACGCAGGAAGCATTGCGCGAAGCGGTTCATAACACCAATGTCTTTGCCCGCGTTGCGCCCGAACATAAATTGCGGCTGGTGGAAGCGCTCAAAGAAAATGGCGAAATCGTGGCGATGACTGGCGATGGCGTCAACGACGCTCCTGCGTTGAAACGTTCGGACATCGGCGTGGCAATGGGAGAGCGCGGCAGCGACGTTGCCCGCGAAGTCGCCGATCTGGTGTTGATGGACGACAACTTCGCCACCATCGTTGCCGCCATCGAAGAAGGGCGCAACATTTACGAAAACATCCAGAAATTCATTCGGTTCCTGTTTGCGACCAATCTGGCTGAAACTTCAATTGTGGTTGCCGGGGCATTTGCTGCCGCGCTGATGGGGTTGCGCGACGAAACGGGTGCGATTCTACTGCCCCTGACAGCGGTGCAACTGCTGTGGGTCAACATTCTTACGGACGGCGCCCCAGCGCTGGCATTGGGATTTGATCGCGATTCCACTGTTATGCGCCAGCAGCCACGCGATCCAAAATCGCCTTTGCTGGACCCAGGCTCGCTGCGGTTTATTCTGTTGGCAGGCTGTGTGTTGGCGGCAATCGGTGGCGCGCTGCTGCTGATTATGCCTCGAATGGGATTCACGCTTTCGCAAACGCGCACAGCCATCTTTCTGCACATCAGCATTGGACAACTGTTTTATGCTTATCCGGCGCGGCGAAATGTTATCAGCGGACTGCCGCCACGATTTAATGGCGTGCTGCACCTGGCTGTCGTTGTAGGCGTCGGCTTGCAATTGCTGACTGTGGTTCTGCCGTGGCTGCGTCTTCTCCTGAGCCTGGAACCGCTTACGATCAATTTGCTGGTATTCGTTATGGCGTCGGTGCTGATGGCGTGGGGCGTGGCCGAAGCGTATGCCCGCCTGGCGACAAAAACTTCGGAAATCAAATCGCAGTAATAAGTAGGTCGACAAAAGCAATTGGGTGTAATCCCGTTTTTCATTTTCCATCTCTCAGTTGTCATTTTTCATATGTCATTGCCCAAGGCTATTTCATCAGTAGTTTCGGAAACTGGAAAATGAAAATTGAAAAATCAAAAATGGAAAATGAAAAACAAAATGCCAAATTGATTTTGCCTACCAAGTCAGTCGCAGCAGCGAAACTCCTTGGCGCGGCAGGCTGAATTTCAAAGTGACGCTGCCGCCTTCTGTTCGCAAACGCTTCGGCGGTTCGAACTGCTCTAATTGCCCGGCCCGTTCCAATTGCCGGTATTGCGCCGGAGTGGGCTGTTGCGGAGAACCCATACGCATCCAGGCTTCATACGCATTGCTGTGGTTGGCGTCAATTCGATAATGCTGCAAACGAGGCTGTCCAGCCGGCAATCCATTGATTACCAATTCAATTTCGCTGGCCGGTGCAGCTAGATCATCATCGTGATAATTCCACACCAGGATGGAAACTTCGCGCGCCTGGCGGCTGGCCAATGCGTTTATTTCGGGATTGCTGCGCACGCTTCGGTCACGAATAGTTTCCAGTTTTAGCGCGCCGCTGCTTTCCACTGCCAACCGCTCGCTGCCCGTTTTGCCTGTCATCAGGCCAAGCATCCTGAACACGTTCAGCACGGGTTTGTCTATTCCATTGGTCGCCAGATCGCGGAACCCGTCGAAATATGGCTGGTTTTCAAACTCAAATGCCCACGTCACCGAACCCAGCAAATTGATGCCGTGCAGATCGGCCAGTTCGTATGTGCGCGCCAATTGGGCGGCAGTGTAGCTGGAATACATTGTTCCGTTGCGGTAACCATTTTGCGGGTACACGCGCGAAGAACAGGCGGCGCAGCCTTCCGGGTCGGATTCGCCAATAACAATCGGCGTGTTTTTGAATTCTGGAAACGAAGCAACGATCTCAAATCCATTCGAGATGGCTTTGAGCTGATTGCTGATGCCCATTTGCACATGGCTGTTTGCTGGTGGCACCTGTCCCTGAGCCGTGACCGGCTTGCCGACCGGCCCAATCACTCGCGGCGAGCCTTTGGCGTGAAAGCCTATGTAATCCAGCGGCGTGCCGGTTTTGCCGGTTGCCGCGTTTTTGCCGCGCGCGCAATGTTCCAGAAAGTCGCGAAGGAACTTTTGCGTGCGCGCGCCCAGCGGGCCAGTTACGTGCGGACCGCCAATGCGCGCAGTCGGCAAAGCGCGTTTCACAGCGTCGGCGGTGTAATCGTACAGCTTGAAATACTCTTCGGGCGTGCTCTGCCAATAACCGATGTCCGGTTCGTTCCACAATTCCCACCACCAGCTTTCAACTTCGGCGCGGCCATATTTGCTGACGCAATGGCGCACCCATTGAAAGACCAGTTCCGACCATTTGGCATAATCACGCGGCGGATGCGCCCAGCCAGTGAAAATTGTGTTGTATGTTTTGTTAACGTCCCAATCGTGGCGATAAGGTTGCGGCTTGACCGAAAGCGCTTCGGGCATAAAGCCGATTTCGACCAGCGGCTTCATTTTGCGTTCGAGCAATGTGTCGAAGATACGATCCACAATCGTCCAATCATATTTCGGCTGTCCATTCGCGTCTTCGGTAAAGGCGTTTGTCGAACCCCATTTCAGCGCTGCTTTGCCGTCGCCCGTCGTCAGCAGGTTGTGCGTGCGAACAAAAACCGGCGTGGGGCTGAGCGCGGAAAGCTCCGACAGCAATTTCTTGCCGTCTTTCATGTAAGTGTAATTCGGCTCGTCGTAGCCGAACCACGCCCAAATGGGCTTCATCGGGCCTTTGCGCTGATTGGCTTCCACGCGAATCGTAACGCGCTCTGCAACCGACTGCCCGAAAGACAAACCGCTGAGTAAAACCACACAAAGAAAAATGCTGATGGCTCGCATGCAGATCAACTCCGCGTATGTTTGTAGTGAATTTCCGATTGGGCGCGCAATTCGGCGGCTTTCTCTTCCGGCGCAGTGTCGCTCAGAAAATTACCGCCGCCGATTTCCGGGCCAGCCAAATACTTCAGCAAGTTGGGTCGCCGCAACGGCGGATGAAATTCGATGTGGAAATGAAACCCGCGATGATCTCCGCCGTCGGTCGGTGCCTGATGCAATGGCATGACGTAAGGAAAAGGCATTTGCCATAAGTTGTCGAACTTCACCAGCAAACTTTTCAGCGCCTCAGACAAATCGCGCGTTTCCTGTTCGCTAAGCGTCGCCAGACTGGCGTGCGTGGCTTTGGGCGCAACGAAGGCTTCATATGCGTAACGGGCGAAATACGGCAAAAAAGCAATTGCTGTTTCGTTTTCAAAAATAATGCGACGGCCATCTTCGCGTTCGGCTTTCAGAATATCTTGAAACAACACCCGCCCGGTTTCCGCCAGATGACGCTGAGAAACGCGCGCTTCAGTTTCGATGGTTTTGAAAACAAAGTTGGTCGCGTAAATCTGGCAATGCGGATGCGGGTTGGAAACGCCGACGACTTCGCCTTTGTTTTCAAAAAACAGCAGGTGATTGATGTCCGGGTGTGCTCCCAGTTCAATGTATTGTTCCCGCCAGACTTGCAACAAGTTGACGATTTCTCCAGGTTCCAATTCGGCCAAAGTCAGGTTGTGTCGCGGGCTGTAACAGACCACGCGTGCGATGCCGCTGGCGGGCCGATTGCGATAAATGCCAATTGGTTCCGCCAATTCGCGCGGGGCATCAAACCCGACACATGGATGATCGTTATCAAACACATAAGTGCCTTTGTAATCGGCATTGCGCTTTCCGCTGACGCGTTCATTGCCCGGACATAGGTAACAATCGTGTACATAATCGGGCAGCGTCGCCTCTGCGTGCGAGACAGTTTCGCCACTCCACGGACGGTTTTGTCTGTGCGCGGCAACGATAATCCATTCTTCACGCAGCGGATGCCAGCGTTCTTCCCAAACCATAAATTTCCAAATTCCAAAACAACAGGAAAGTCTGTTTCGGCAACTCCTCTTTGAACGATTAAAATCCAACGGACCGTTTGTGTCACTTGCAGTCGAAACCAGTCTTCGACTGTTCATATACCTTCAATTTGACTGAGTTTTTGCGTATTTACTATCAATATGAACACAGGTCAAGCCTTCTGCCTTTACACACATTTTTTTCCGGTTTCCTGATCTGGTAATTATAAAAATGAAAGGTCGCTGTTCCTTGACGCGTAGCGGCAGTTGAATTTAGCCGTGGATTTTCAATCCACGGAAAGTCAGCATGTGATCATTGCGTCGCGTCGCCGACGCGACGCAATGGCATTTTCGCCGTCTTCCCGGCGTTGAAAACGCCGGGGTAAACTCAGGTCGTCGCTGACGCGACTGCAAATTATGGATTGTCTCAATATCGCTTCGGAAAAGCTTAAGCCCGCAAGACCTTGATGTTTTTTTCGGCGAAGGAGGTAATTGCTTTATCTGAAGTGAGTTTATCTGTAACCAGAACTTGAAAATCGCTTGCCGGCCAAATCACAGACGCTCCGACCAGACCAATTTTGCGATGGTCAGCAACAACGATTCGCTGGCGCGCTTGCCGCATCATCGCGCGATGGATTGCAGCCTGGTCCGGATAATTAGTGGTCAACCCATGTTCCGCGTGAATCCCGTCCACGCCGATAAACACTTTATCAACAAACATTTCGCCAACATTACGCTGCGCAACATCACCGACCAATGCGAACCAGTCACCACTCAAGTTTCCGCCGGTCATGCAAACCTTGATGTCGGCCAGATGGCTTAATTCCATTGCAACGTTGAGGGCGTTCGTTAATACGGTGATGCCTTTGCGATGCCGTATGCTGCGCGCAATCTGTGTGGTGGTGGTGCCTGCACCAATGGCGATAATCTCTCCGTCGGCAATCAGGCTTGCGGCCAGCAATCCAATCTGGCGCTTTTCAGATGCGCACTTTTCTTCCTGTTCCTGAAACGAGGAAAGATGGCGATACGGTTCGTAAAGCATTGGGGCGACAGGCACTGCCCCGCCATGACTGCGCAACAACAACCCTTGCCGTTCCAGTTCGGTCAAATCTCTGCGGATCGTGGCTTCTGAAACTTTAAGCAGTCGGGCAAGGACATCTACCGCGACTTCCCCGTTCCGCAATAGCTCTTGCAGGATTAACTCTGCGCGCCGCTCTGTTGTTGATTTCAAGCTCTCCATCCCAACTCCTATCATTAACCAACGAAAGAGGAAATAAACACCCGGATGTACGGTGCAAGGCGAGTTGGTTGCTCGTCAAGCTGTCAACGCGAGTAACCAAGCGAGTAAACAGATCAAGCCGCATGCCCTACACGCAATTGAAAAGTGGTTTAGCTGGCACTTTCTTCCGCCGGTGGAGTTGTCGCGTCAATGTTAGCCAGGACGTTCATCAAGCGGTCGAAGTCCACAGGCTTGACCAGATGGCCGTCGAAGCCTGCTTCACTTGATCGGCGGCGGTCTTCTTCCTGCCCCCAACCGGTCAATGCCACCAGCACAACCGTTTTGCCCCATGACTGCTGCCTGATCCGGCGCGCCGCTTCGTACCCGTTGAGTTTTGGCAAGCCAATGTCGAGCAGGATGACGTCCGGACGTAACGTCGCCGCGGCTTCCACTGCTTCAAGACCATCAAAGGCAGTGTGCGTATCATTGCCGTTGATTTTCAACCAGATCGCCAGGGATTCTGCCGAATCCCGATTGTCATCAACTACCAGAAACCGGCGGATCGTCCGGGCCGCCGATTCTTTGGTCGCAGGCTGTGAAGGGTGTTCCGCCTCCGAAAGAACCGGCAAGCGCACGACAAACTCACATCCGCGACCTTCCCCTTCGCTGAATGCGCTTACCGAACCGCCATGCATTTCAACCAATCGTTGCACCAGTGTCAGTCCAATTCCCAGCCCGCCTTGCGAACGATCCAATGAGCGATCTACCTGCATGAACATATCGAAGATTTTAGAAAGCATATCGGACGGAATGCCGACGCCGGTATCTTTCACCGACACCAATACTTCCCCGCCCTGCTCTTCCACAGCCAGCGAAATATGGCATCCAGGATCACTATATTTGCAGGAATTGCTGAGAAGATTGCCGAACACCTGGGCCAAACGCGTCGGATCCGCATACAGATATACGGGCTGCGACGGCAGCGTTACCGTTAATTTGTGCCCCGCCTGGTCAACACCCGGACGGATCGTTTCAATGGCGTGGTGAAGGACCTGAGAAAGCTCGACACGTTCCTGGCGAAGTTCGATTCTGCCCTGGCTAATACGGCTCAAGTCCAAAAGATCATCCACCAGACGGACCATGTGGTCTACTTGACGCTGCATGATTTCAGAAGCGAACTTGACTGTTTCGCCCTTGCCTTCGGCCAGCCGCATGATTTGCAGCGCGTTGCGAATCGGGGCAAGCGGGTTGCGCAGTTCGTGCGCCAGCACTGCCAGAAATTCATTTTTGCGCCGGTTGGCTTCAGACAGGCTCGCCGCCAGTTCACGCAACTGATCTTCGGACTGCTTGCGCTCCGTAATGTCCCTGAATACCAGCACGCAGCCCACAATCTGGCCTTCCTTACAGCGGATCGGCGCGGCGCTGTCATCTATGGGATGCTCTGTACCGTCTTTGGCAATCAGGACTGTATGGTTTGCCAGACCGACGATAATCCCTTCCCGCAGCGCCCTGGTCACGGGGCTTTCCACCAACTGGCGCGTGGTTTCGTTGACGATGTTGAATGCTTTTTCCAAAGGCAGACCAGCAGCTTGTTCCATTTTCCATCCGGTCAGCGATTCGGCGACGGCATTCATTATTGTAATGCGCCCCTCGGCATCGGTCGCGATCACGGCATCTCCGATGCTGGCCAGCGTAGTTCGCAATCGCTCCGCTTGCTCGGCAATGACGACGGCAGCTTTGGCGCGAGCTTTCAAATGACGACGGAGCAAAACCAGAAACGCTCCAACTGCCGCTAAGGCAAGCACGCCGGATAGCAGGCTGGTGAACCTTGCCAGACGATGGGTCTGTTCCGTTTTCCACGCCCGATCTGCCAAGAGAGACTTTTCATGCTCGATCATTTCGTCAATCACAGTGCGCAAAGCATCCATCTCGTTCTTGCCTTTATCGGTTTTGATGGATTGCCGGACAACGTCGAAACCATCCGACTTTTTCAAAGCAATGTTGTGATCAAGTGTTTGCAGACGCGAAGCGATCCGCTGCCGTAATTCTGGAAGACGGGCTTGCTGATGAGGGTTGTCCTTCGTCAGGCTCGCTATGTCGTCAACCTTTTTGTCAACTTCCCCAATCGCTCGACTGTAGGGCTCCAGGTAACGTGGATCGTCAGTAATGATAAATCCTCGCTGTCCTGTTTCCGCGTCTTTAACCGAGGACAAAAGGTCCTGCAGGCGAATGATCACTTGATGCGTATGGGCAACCCATTTGGAATCTTCGCTTAGCTGTCGAATGTTGCGAACCGCCACGGCAACATTGACGATGAGAAGGATGAGCATAATTCCCGCCCCGGCTCTAATCCAAAGCAACGAAAGGCGGTTACCGGATTCGTTTGTCGTCATTGCCTCGGTTGGTAAATCGTTAAAAGGCATTCTTACTCCTGAAAATGCTCCTTAATCCAGTGACTTCGCTGATCCCTTTCCTCAGGTCATCACAGTGCGCGGACACCGCAACGCCAGAAACGAGTGAACAGACGATCTTCTGGTAAAGCCTGCCAATGGTATTTCAAGCCCCGATCACGAGCCGGAAGTTATTGCGATAATTATGATCAGTCTTTTGGAACTTCGCCCCACGCACCACAAAGGTCGGCGCGTAAAGCATGCCAGGATAAATAGGTTCTGTTCGGCGCGCATTGTAACCTGAAATGTCCGCGCTGGCACTGACGGCACATTTTTC
>CAZXHW010000259.1:0-9614 GCA_964639915.1 uncultured Heliomicrobium sp. | reverse complement strand
TGCGATGCCAACACCCAATAACCCGCACCGCTCGCTGACCGAACTGCTTGCCGAACTTGAAGCCGCCGTCCGCGCCAAAAACAAATCGCGCGCCGTGGAGTTGGAACGAACTATCCTGCAACGGCTGGCCAGCGAAGCTGCCGACCGCGTCATTATCGAACTTCGCGTCCGCGAATTGATGCGGAAGCTGGATGAACCCGTCGCCAGACCAACCGTTCGCAACGCCGAATCGTTTGGCATCATCGGCGACGTTGAACGCAGCGGAGCTTCGCCCGATTCCGACGGTATGGTTTATCCGGTCTGGTTTGCCACGAATCGCAAACCGCAGGGCAATGGCTTTACGGGTGAGCGGCACGATCGCATCACCCGTGGTCGCGTAGACGTTCACGTTCCCGAAGCGCATCGGTTTGGCGAAACGGGCAATTCCATTTGGACGCGGTTGCTGAGGTTTGATTTGCGAGATGACCGGTTGCGCGTGCAAAACCTTTTTAAACTGGAACGCGATGCGTTTTTCGCTGAATTTCAGCAGAAGCTGGATGAAGCGCGCAAAGCAGGCGAAATCGGAGACGCGCTGTTTTTCATTCACGGCTATAAAAACACGTTTGAAGAAGCAGCGATCCGTGCGGCGCAAATCGGCGTGGATTTGAAAGCTCCGGCGACGGCGTTTTTCAGTTGGCCTTCGCGCGGCAAATTGGAAGCTTACCCGGCGGACGAAGCCAGCATCGAAGCCAGCGAACGCGCCATCACGGATTTTCTGGTGGAATTTTCGGCCAATTGCGGAGCCGACAAAATCCATGTCATCGCGCACAGCATGGGCAATCGAGGATTCTTGCGCGCGCTGCAACGCATTGCGGCCAACGCCCAAACGCGCGGCAAGGTGAAGTTCGGCCAAATCTTTCTGGCTGCGCCGGATATTGATCGGGATTTGTTTTTGGATTTGGCGCGGCTGTATGCCGAACACGCCGAACGAACGACGCTGTATGCTTCACGTGGCGACTGGCCTGTGTGGATTTCCGACAAGTTTCACGACGCTCCGCGTGCCGGGTACTTCACGCCATACACTGTCACGCCCGGCGTAGACACCATCGCGGTTCCGGATTTTGACGTGGATTTGCTGGGGCATTCGTACTTTGCGCAAGCCGAAGCCTTGCTGCACGACATTTACGATTTGATGCGCCACAACCAGAATCCAGGGCTGCGGCAACGCATTGCTCCCGATTTGCACGAAGGCACGGCGTTTTGGAAGCTGCGGAGATGAAGTCACCGCCAAATCTGAGCACAGTGCTTTTGGACAGGATGGGCAGGATTTTTCAAGATGATGATTCACTGGATAGCAGCAAATCCTGAAACATCCTGAAAGTCCTATCTAAAAATTATGTCTCTACCTTGATTGGCTTGATTCAGTTGTTTGGGTGTGGGGAAGTTGGCTGGTTGTGGCCATCTTGTAAAAGTAGGCAATAGCCAGATGCAACAGGCAGAGGCCGAAGCCGATGGCTGCGATCAGCATCAGGTGATGCGCCAACGCGATGAAGGTGAAAAACAGCAGAATGCTCAATCCGATTGAAACCGTCCAGGCGTTGGATTGCCAGGCGGCTTTCTGGTTCAGTTTGAGCAACGCGAAGATGATAAAACTGACTGCGAACCAGCCGATGAAGTTTTGCAACGGAATGCCGTAATAGCTGCCGGATTCCAGCCAGCGCCAGTAATTCAATTCGCCCGCCGCCAGCGGATCAATCACCAGATCAATCGCCACCATCCACGCACTGGCAATCAAGGCTTCCAGCCAGATCGTAAGCCCGAAGCTCGCCAACATCGTTTTGATGTACGCGACCAACACCATCCAGGCGGCAGCCATGACCAGCGGAACGCCGATCAGTTGAGGTTGCAGCACAGCCGTGTATTCGTAACGACCAAACGGAAAGCCGGAATGAACACCGATGGCTTCAGCGGCGAAACCGACAACGCCAACGACAAGCAGCGTGATTCGATGTACGCGATTCGCGGTCAGCACCACCAGCAATCCAGCTAGCGACAAAAACGCTGTCGCTGCCCATAACGCATCCGCAGGCGTGCGGCCAAACACCAGATGCGAACCGACGCCGCCCAACCACAGAATCAGATAGCAGCATGCCAATATTGCCAGAATCGCTTTACGCACGTTCATATCGTTCGATCAATTCGCAGGTGATTTGGGCTGACAGCAAAACGGTTGGAGTTCCTCCGCCGGGATGCGTGCTGCCGCCGACGTAATACAAGCCGGAGGTTCGGGCGTCTTTGTTTGGCGGACGCAGGAAGGCTCGTCGCCAACCGTGCGAATGTGTTCCGTAAATCGCTCCGCCGGGCATCAAGTAGCGCGAAGCAATCCGCCTGGGCGTCCAGGCATCGCTGACCACAATGTCCGATTCGATGTTCGGGAATCCGCTGCGGCGCAACCGAGCAAACACATTTTGCCGCGCCGCGCTGATCTGTGTTTCATCCCAAGCGTCTGTGTCGTTGGCGGGCGCATTGGCCATGACGAACAAGGCTTCGCCTTCGCCGGGAACCAGTGAGCGGTCGCTGCGACTGGGCGCGTTGACGTACACGGTCGGATCGTCTGGGAAGCGCCGCTCGTTGAACAACTGTGCGAATTCGCGTTGGTAGTCCGCTGAAAAGTAAACAGAGTGGTGTTGCAGTTCCGGCAAGCTTCGCCGAACGCCGAACAAAAATACCAAGCCAGACATTGAACGTTGTGCCAGCGGCAAGCCGTTTCCGCTCGGTTTTCCCAGCAACTTGGGAGCGTCAGAAGCATCGCCATTCATCACAACTACATCGGCGGGCAAGCGCGTGCCATCGGCTAGCTCGACACCTTTTACGGTTTGTCCGTCGCGTTCAATGCGCGTGACTTCAGATCGCGGCAGCAAGTTGACGCCCGCCGTTTTCAACAATTCCAGCAAACCTTCGACGATTCGGTAAAGGCCTCCGCGCGCGTACCAACCGCCGAAGGCGTATTCCAGATACGGAATCACAGCCAAGGTCGCTGGCGCGGCATACGGCGACGAGCCGACATAGGTCGGATAGCGGTCAAACATTTGTTGCAGATGCGGGCTGTGAAAATGCGCGGCAACCGTGCGATGGTAATTGCCCCAGCCGTAACGCAATGGCAGGTGGCGCAAAACGCTGGCGTCACTGGCCTGTGGCCAATCCAACGGAGAGCGGCGCAAAAAAGTCTGTTTGGAAACTTCAAAAAGCTGCGCGCCCAATTGCATGAATTTCAAGAAGCCATCTACATCGCGCGGTTCCAGTTGGCGCAAAGTGGCCAGCCATTCCGGCAGCGAAGGCGTGTACGTGAACTTCGTGCCGTCG
Organism: uncultured Heliomicrobium sp.; assembly: GCA_964639915.1. GTDB lineage: Bacteria > Acidobacteriota > Blastocatellia > RBC074 > RBC074 > RBC074. The sequence goes on along the minus strand of CAZXHW010000259.1, from coordinate 6,272 downwards.
TCATACACATAATCAGCCAGCGGGTGCAGCCGCTCTAGTTCAACGTGGTCTTTCAGTTGGCTGCCAGCGGCTTTGAACAAGTCTTCAAAGACCCAGGGCATGGTGATCAGCGAAGGGCCAGTATCGAAGCGAAAGCCGCCTTCGCTCCAGGAGTTCATCTTACCCCCGAAACTTTCGCCCTGCTCGCAAACAGTGACGTGCCAGCCACTTTTCGCAAGTCGCAACGCCGTTGCCAAACCGCCCAAGCCTCCACCGATGATGACCGCGCGTTTCTGCTTCATGCCTTGCTCTCGTTGGCTGAGGGCTCTGTAAATGGGGTCGAAATTATTGTTGGATCGGTCGAGCCAAAACCACGGGGAGCACTGGGATCACGGGAAGATCCAGATTGGCTAATCCCCGTGTGCCCCGTGCTCTCCGTGGTTGAATTTTCAATCTGCTCAAAACTTACTTGATTGGGTTGGTAAACGCGCCCTTTCCAGGCAACGCCTTTTCCGCTCTTGCAGCGCCACCAGGAAGAGAGGCCAATGGCAATCAAGATCGTTTCGCTCAGCGGGTGCAGCAGCACAGACCACCACGGATGGCGAAATCGAGCCGTCAGCAGCGCACGCATTGCCAGCACCAAAGCGGCAACCAGCGCGAACTTGAGATTTGCGAAAGCCAGCAAGAAAGGAGCGAGGAAGACTGCCGCGTGAAAAACGATGAAGATCCAAAAGCTGGTTTGATGCCGAAACGCGGGGTAGAAGTTTTTTTGGAAGCCTTGCCAGATGTCACCAAGCGAATCGTACATCCGCACTATGACGACATCCTGGCCATCCAGACAAAGTCCGCGCTGGCCTTTTTCGCGCCACAGTTGCGCCAGCCGCGTGTCTTCGAAAATTTGATCGCGGACTGCGCCGTGTCCGCCAAGTTCGTTGTAAGTGTCGCGATGCATTAACAGGCAGGCTCCATGCGCCAAGCCTAGCGAAGCGTCTTGTCGCAACAACGAAAGCGGAGCAGGGAAAAGCGTAAAGACGGTGAAATTCAGCAACGGCATCAACGCTTTTTCCCAAAAGCTTTTCAGCGACAATCCTGGCCAGCACGAAAGAAAGGTCAATTGGCGTTGAGATGCTTCGGCAATCATTCGCGCTGCTGCTTCTTGAGTTAAACGCGCATCGGCATCCAGAAATAACATCCATTCGGAACGTGCTTCGTTAGCCAGTTGCGCACAGGCAAAGTTTTTGCCGCACCAGCCTTCTGCCAAAGGGGTTGGGTGAATCAGCCGAACGCGGTTGTCACGTTGCGCATACTCAAAGATGATTCTGGCTGTGGCGTCTGTGGAATGATCGTCGTAAACCAAAATTTCGGCGACCGTCTCGTCCTGGCGCATCGCAGCTTCCAAGCAACCGGGCAAATTGCATGCTTCATTGCGTGCGGGAATCAGAATGGAAAGTGACTTTGGATAGCTGTTCGATGACTGTGTTCGCTTTGAAACCTTCGGCCAGGCGAAGACATTCCACGCCACCAACGCCAGAATTCCAATTGCCACAACTAAAAAGGGATGAAAAACATCCATCGTTTATCTCAGGTTCCGATTCAAGCCGCCATTCGCGCTGCCAGCCCAAACTTTTCCACGTCACGGATGACAAATTCCACAGCGTCAATCAGCAACAGCGCTTCAGAGCAAAGCCCAAATCTATCGGTGATTGCGGCTTTGCTGTCTTCTGCCAAAGACATTGCCAGACTATGCGCGCCTTCAATTCCAAGTTCCGCCACGAAGCTGGGGCGCAAATGCCGTTCGTCCTGCCGCGCAGGTTTGCCAATCAAGTCGCTTTCGCCGAGTTCATCGAGCAGGTCGTCGCAAACCTGATACGCCGCTCCCAAACATTCTCCGTAACGCGCCAGAGCCGAAACGTCAGCTTCGGTTGCGCCGCAACTTAGCGCGCCTGCGGTCAATGTCAGACGCATCAATGCTGTGGTTTTCAGATTGCGATTGGTCAACGCTTCTTGTCCGGCGCGTTCTGTTCGCAATTCCAGATCAATTGCCTGCCCGCCGATCATTCCTTCGCCGCCGATGCAATTGGCGGCTTCGACCATCAGGCTTTGCGTCAACTCTGGACGCTGAGTTGTTGACCGAGCCAACAGCGCATAAGACTGATTCAGCAATGCCAGTGCTGCCAGCATCGCCAGGCTTTCCCCGTAAACCTGATGAACTGTTGGGCGGCCACGGCGCAAATCGGCGTCGTCCATCGCGGGCAAATCGTCAAACAGCAACGAACTGGTGTGCAGAAATTCAATCGCGCAAGCAGCAGGCAGAGCGTGTTGCGGGTCGCCGCCTGCAAGCTTGGCTCCGATCAGCGTCAACATCGGACGCAACCGTTTGCCGCCCGGAAACATGGCGTAACGCAGCGCCTGATTGAATCGCTCAGCGCCCGATTTCGTGCTGAGCGGCAGCCAGCGTTCCAACGCAGATTCAAGCGTTGGTCCATGCGTAGCGATAAATTGGGCCAGCCGATTCGTCATAAATTCAAAATTGTGTCAGCAGCCCGACGGTACAAGAGGGTTAAGGTTAAGAAGTCGGAACCCTTGCTTACGCGCGGGCTGCTGACACTGCAGCGCGATCGAAAACGATCTCGCCCAGTTGTTCGGTCGCTTCTTCAATGGGTAAATGACCTGCGCCTGCGAGTTCCAGGCAACGCGCCTGCGGCCAGATCGAACGCCAGAGTTCGGCGGATTGTTTGACGGCGGCAAACGTTCGCTCGCCGTAAATGATGTCAATCGGCATGCGCAGCGAACTGAACTGTGCGATACCGTCAATGCCCGTCAGCAGCGTCAAATATCTGTACACCGATTCGTGATTGATCGCGCTGAACGAATGCGTCAAATCCGTATCCGTCGTGCGTTTCGCTTTCAGCGAACGATTCGTCAACCAACGTCCAATGGGATTTGCAAATGTCGAGTAATATGCGTATTTGCCAAACCCAGGCGCGACAAAGACTTTGAAATACCAGGGCCAATAGGCGAACGGATCAATCAGAATCAGCCGCCGGAATTTGTGCGGGATTCGGTTGGCCGCTAACAAACCCAGCAGTGCGCCGCTGCAATTGCCGATTAACGTGACTTCGCGCGCTTTCAGCTTAGTGATTGATTCGGCGATTTCTTCAGCGATTGCCGCTAGTTCCCAGCGAAGCGGCGCAGGCGATTGGCCGCATCCGGGCAAATCTGCGCTGTACAGTGAAACGTTCGCAGGCAGGTGCGGCAGCAATGGCACAAATGTCGTGTGATTGCCGCCCCATCCGTGCAAGCCGACGTAAACATCCAATCCTGATCCATATCGTTCAAGATGCATGCTTTGTGTGAAATTCCGGGGAAAGATTGCCCGCAAGATTCGCCTTGCCAGAACCTACCGTTTGCAATCCGCATTTCGCCAGAACGCGTTCTGCTGTCAGCTTGCCGCTCAGCACAACCATCGGCATGCCCGTGCCGGGCGTCGTGCTGGCTCCGGTGTAAAACAGCCCTTCGACGTCTTCGGCGTAATTGCGCGAACGGAACGGGCCAACCTGGAACAGCGTGTGCGCGGCTCCGAACGCCGAACCGTCGTACAGTCCAAACCGCTGTTGCCAATCCGCCGGAGTGTACGTTTCTTCGACGGCAATGCGCTCCGGCTGCAAATCAATTCCGTGCTGATGCAATCGGGCGAGCACACGGGCTTTTATTTCGTTGGTGATGGTTGGCCAATCAATGTCGCCCAATTCGCTCAGCAGCGGAGTAGGCACCAGCACGAACATCGTCGTGTCGCCTGGTGGAGCCAAACCTGAATCCGTCGCAGAAGGCACGCTGACGTAAAACGGCAAATCGCGCGGAATGCGTTTGGCTTTGAATAGTTCGGCGAACGAAGCTTCGAAATCCTGGGGCAGAAAAATCGTGTGATGGCCCAGGTTTTCGACTTTGCCGCGAATGCCCCAATAAAACGTCAGCACGCCGGGCGTCATTTTGGTTTGCAGCGTTTTGCGGCGTTTGCGACCTGAAAGCGCATCCGCCGCAAGCAATTCGGAATTGGTCGTCGGCAAATCTACGTTCGACACAACCAGCGGAGCGGAATGCTGTTGGCCATTTGCCAATTCAATTCCGGTGACGCGTCCGGCTGCGGTCAAAATTTGCCGCACGCGTTGACCTGTGTGAATGGTTACTCCCAATTCGCGCGCCAGCCGTTCAATGCCCATAACCAGACTGTAAATACCGCCTTTCGGCAGCCACAATCCATACGCCAGTTCGCCGTAAGGCAAAATGGAAAACAGTCCCGGCAGATCGTAGGGCGATCCGCCCAAGTACATGCCATACGCGCCCAGAGCTTCGCGCAGATATCGGCTGCGGAAAAAGCGGCGCAGTTCAGAATCCAGCGAACGCCAGACGCTCAAATGACGCAGTTCGTTCAGTGAAAGCGCACTCAGCCAGGTCAGCGGATTGTCGGCGTTGCGATTGACCAGCTTTTCAAACGACGTTCGGTACTTGATGTCTGCGTCGCGCAGAAACCCCATTACTCCGGGACGAACGCCCGGTTCCACACGCTCGCACTCTTCCAGCAAAGTCGGCAGAGTGCTGGACAGCGTGAATCGCGTTTCATCCGGCCATTGAAAACTGACGGAAGGGTCAACCGGCAGCAGCGGAACGTATTCGTGAAAATTGCGTCCAGCGGCGGCGAACAACTGCTCAAACACCCAAGGGTAATTCAGCAGTGACGGGCCGGTATCAAACCGAAAGCCATCGCGTTCGATCAGATTGGCGCGGCCGCCAACGCGTTCGTTGGCTTCGTAGATGGTCACGTCGAACCCTGCCAGCCGCAGATGAATGGCGGCGCTTAACCCTCCAAGGCCGCCGCCAACGATGATCACTTTTTTGTTATTCGTCGCTGAATTCATGTTCGTTTTGCTCAGACACTCAAATACGCTAGCGGCACTCGCCAATACTTGCTAGGCGGAAGCACCTTGAATTTTTCTCTGACTGGAACGCTTTCACGATGCTGAAGGCCGCGCGGACTGGACGCAATTCGTTGGTTGAGCTGGCGATACACGCTGATGCAAGCGTGTATCGCGGTTCGGCAATCCGGCGCAAACGCGTCCAGATCGGCTTGGGCGCGGGCGTAATGATCCTCCGCGATTTCCGTCAGCGTGCTCAGCACGCGATGGAACGCAGCCTGTTGCTCCGGCGCTGTGGCATCGGCGTCCCCCATGATGCCTTCGCTGTGAAGCAAGTCCAGCGGCAAATAGAGTCGTCCACGCCGCTGGTCTTCGGCTACATCGCGGAGGAAGTTCGTCAACTGCAAGGCAATGCCCAGATGTTTGGCGCTGTTCATTGCGCGGTCAAAATCCTGCTGAGTGTTGGAGCCGTACACGTACGTCAGAAAGTAGCCGACGACGATGGCGCTGCCGTAAATGTACGATTCGATCAAATCATCCAAGGTATCGAACTGGCGCGGCCACACATCCAACCGCATCGCAGCCAGAAACGAACGGTAATGTTCCGGCGGGATTCCGGCTTCGTGCACGACGCGCGCAAAGCTGGCCAAAAAGCATGGCACTTTCAATTTCAGCGCTTGTTGAATCGAGTTGGCTGTCAGCGCAATTTCGTAATCCGTTGCCCAGCGATCCAGCCGCGTTGCCCGCTCTTCAGCGCTGATCGGAAAGGTGTCCGCGATTTCATCCGGGTAACGCACCGCTGCATAAATGGCTTCGACTCTGTCGCGTTTTTCTGGCGGCAAAAAGCGTGTGACGATGAAAAAGCTGGTGCTGTATTCACAAAGCACCACGCGGGCTTGGCGAACGATAATTTTCCAGGCTTCCGTTTCCGAACCGGCTTCCGCCGCAGCGCGTCGTGTCCGCTGCTCAAGCTGGTGCCATTCGGACTCGCTCCAGACTTCGCTTGTTCTGATGATCTTCAACGCTCTGCTCATAGTGTTAGCAACCTGGAAGTTGGGGTTGGTTTGTTCCGCGCACCTGTTTGTTGACGAGCTCAATGTACGCCGGAACGCTGAATTTGCGAGCGCATCCGTCGCCGGTCATATAGCGGATCAAACCAAACACATTCCGTTTTGGCGCCCAGGGACGATCGTGTTTGCCGCCAATTGCCCAGGCGATGCCGGTATACCCGTTTGGATCGCGCCCATCCATTTCGTATCGGTCATTCAATCGGACGGCGATTTCAAACGCTTCTTCGGGTGTGCGTGTCCATTCCAGAATTTTCTTCGCCCAATACATGCGCAAATAGCCGTGCATTCTTCCAGTCACGACCATTTCCAG
>CAZXHW010000258.1:0-9617 GCA_964639915.1 uncultured Heliomicrobium sp. | reverse complement strand
GTGTCGGGCGCGATTTCAAGAAACGGATTGAGCGGCGGCGGTGCAAAAGGAACGTTCCCGGTCGAACTGGCCACAGCGACAATCCGCGCAAGCTTGCATTCTTCTGAAGCCGGTACATCAAACGCATGTCTGGTGATGCGGGGAGCACCTGGCAGGTTGATTGTTTCATCAACGTCGTTGACGAGGCTGACTGTTTCGCCATCATAGGCAAAGCGGATGACTGTATTGGCGGCAGGGTCGAAGTTGCCGAAGATTTGCGCCGTGACTTCAACATGGAATCCTCCGCCATTGCGCGTAATGACGATGCCATTGGAGGGAATCTCAATGCGCACGGTGCGCGAGTGCTCGACCTGACTGGCCTGTGGTGCACTGAATAACGTTTGGCACTGGAGATCAGCCGGAATTCTGCGCGCACGGGCTTGCAATGTCGCCGTACCGCCATTCTGGCCCGCTGGGGCAACCAGCAGCCCGAACGCGGGCGCTTCATAAATAATCGAATTGGCGGTGTAGGAGTCCAAGTCTGCCTCTGTCACCAACTCCATACCCGCAAAGATGCCCGTGCCCGGAATCGAAACCGCGGCGTAAAGATTGCCTGATCCGAACCGCGAACCGATGCGCTCCCATCGCGTCAGGTCTGGGGCGACAACGCCTTCAGCGACAGCCACCGTGAAACAGCTTGGAATATTGGCCGCCGCCAACACAATCGGATTGGTAAGGCCGCCAGCCAGCGTGATGTGTAATGGATCGGGCGCAGAAGCAATCGCCGCCGCGGGAAGCCCTGGAAAACCGCTGATTAAGGCGGGCGGCACAACGCCGGGCGCAATCGAATTGGACGGTAACGGCCCACCCGGAAAGGCAAATCCGATTACGCTGGCCAGCCCGAACGGATTGAAGGGAGATGCGGGACGCACAGTGTCCGCGCGCCCGTGCGACAATGTCGTGCGCGAAAGAGAGATTTGATTGACGGCGGGCGGCGGGACTGCCGTGCCGACGCCGCTGAGCGCAACGCTCAAGCCAGGGCCGTTCACTGCATTGCTGCTGATGATCAGTCTCCCCGTCTGTGTGCCGATGGCGCGGGTAGAAAAACTAAAGCTGAGCGTGGCGCTCGCCCCCTGCCCAATGATGAACGGGAGCGAGAGCTGTCTCAGTACGAATGCCTGATTATCCGTTGTCAGCGAATTGATAGTCAGTGGCGCATTACCCGTATTGGTCAAGGTCAGATTCGCCGTGGTTGCCGTTGCCTGGCAGACAGTCAAACTGCCGAAAGTCAGGCTTGAGGGTGAAGAAATCAACGCGCCCAGGCCCGTGCCAGTCAAGGCGACATCAACGCGCGGGCGGTTCGGGTCATTGCTGTTGATCGAAAGTGTTCCTGTCAGCGGGCCGACCGAAGCAGCAACAAAACTGGGCCGAAAGCGCACTGTGACTTCAACGCTGGAGCTGGGTGGAATACTGAGCGGTAGGTTGCGAATCGCATTACTCGGCTTTTCAACGAACTGCGTCACACTGAACTGTAGGTTGCTGCTCGCGACCGAAGAAACCTTGAGCGTTGCCGTGCCCGTGTTGCGGATCGTCACCACCAAGTCTTTGGTCTGCGCCAGGCGCACTTGGCTAAAGTCCAAACTCGCAGGGGATACATCAATCGTGGGCGCGAGCCCGGTTCCAGTCATCGGCACGTCCAGGCGCGGGCGACCAGGGTCGTTGCTTGTGATCGAGAGCGTGCCCGTTTTCGCGCCAGCGGATGTGGGCGCGAAGCGGAGGTTGACGTTAATGCTGCCGCCAGCCGGAAGCGTGAAAACCGTTGTGGGCAGACTGATGTTGAACTGCGGATCGCTGCTGATGATGGAGGAGATATTGAGCGGCGCATTGCCGGTGTTGCGTATTTCCAGCTTTAAACTCTTACTCTCGCCAGTTGAGACATTGCCGAAGTTAAGGCTTTGCGGCGTGATGCTGATTACAGGTTGAGGCGTAACCCTGAAGACTGGTGCCTGTAGGTCGGCGCAGCCCGGCTTGCTGACCGTGATCGGTCCGGTCACTGCGCCAGTCGGGACAATTGCGGTGATCTGGGTAGCGCTGACGATGTTGAATTGGGCGGTGACACCGCTGGTGAACTTGACGGCACTAACGCCGGTGAAATTCGTTCCGGCAATCGTGACAGTCGCGCCGATATTGCCGCTCGTTAGGCTGATGCCGCTTACCGTCGGACAGGTATTTGCAGCAATAGTGAAATTCTCAGTCAGAATCTGGGCCGTGTTAAGCAGCACACGCACCTGCCAATTGCCCAATAATGAGGCCGCGGGCTGGCCCGCGATGGCGAGCGGCGCTGAAAAGCATCCGAGGCTGCCGCTGAAATTAACCACAAACTCCGGTGCCTGATAGATCGTCCCGTTCGGCTGGATAAACTCCCAGCGGACGACATCACCCATTCGTAGGCCGGAAAGCAGGCTCCACTGGTAAGCGAACGCATCGGTCGGCGCGAAGGTGGATTTGGCCGTCGGCGCCACGCAATTGGCAGGGATCGGCCCGCCGGTCATCTTGTGATCGCTGATTGTGATTGGGCCGCCAGCGGGGCCGATGGTGAAATTCTCAGTCGTTAGCAACGCGCCGTTGTAAAAGACGCGCGTTTGCCAGGCGCCCGGCAGCGAAGCGGCCGCATTGCCGGCAATGAAGATCAAGGCCGAAAAACAGGCATTACCGGTGAATGTCAACGGCTGAGTTTGGGTTTGAAAGTAGACAGCTCCGCTGGGCTGGACAAACTCCCACCGCACCACATCGCCCGGATTCGCCCCCGAAACGAGCGTCCATTGGTAAGCCTGAGGGTCAGTCGGTGTGAAGTTATATTTGGCTGCCGGCGCAACGCATTGAGCAGGAAGCGGACCGGCAGACATCTTGTGATCAGCCAAAACCACCGCCGCAAGGGCGTTAAATGAAGGGCCAGCAGCGCTTGTTGGTTGCTCGGCGCTGCCCTTCTGTTCCTGTTGGGCTGGGTCTCCATATGCGGGAAGTGAGACGCTCTGGCAGGACGCGGCGCCAGCGCTTCCTTTCAAACCGATGCGAGGGAGCACGGTTGGACGCCAGACGATTCCCAATGCGAATGCGAGACTAAGTGACAGAAGGACAGCAAAGCGGAATTGCCTGAGCATATTGCTCCTCTCATTTTGGAAACAGCGCGTTCCAACAAAATTGACAAGTTGTGTCTCACGATTGTTACGGTGGTGCGGGATTATTTACTCTCTCACCACTTTAGTCCAACAAATCGCAGCGTCTCCCTTATTTGATAACCTGAAAGGACTTTCGCGGTCCCCGGCTTGCGATCCTGCGTGTGGTTATTGCTCGAGGGCAAGCAGAGTTTGGGCGTAAGAGAAGCTCGTCCAAACCGCGATCCTCGATGCGAGTCTAGTGATTCAGCAAGGGCTGGAACTGGCCAGATCATTCCGCGAAGCATTCAGCAGTCGGAGTGAGAAAAGACTGGAAACCTGGCTGGAGAAAGTTACCCAAAGTCAGCTCCCGGAATTTGAAAACTTCGTCATGGTATTGCGCAGGGATGAAGCGGCAGTCCGGGCGGCGATCAGTTCGGCTTGGAGTAACGGCCAAACGGAAGGACAGGTCAATCGGTTGAAGACCCTCAAACGGCAGATGTATGGACGGGCCAATTTTGATTTGCTTCGAGCGCGGGTCTTAAATCCTTGATGAATCGCAAGCCAAAAATCAGATGGAAGGAATGGACACTATTCACCAAACTCGCGACAGAACCGCGCCGAGGTGACAAGTTTTCGCTTTGCGTAAGATGATTTGAAACTTTAGCAGTTGGAGCGGGAACAGACAGGCGATTTTTAACGGATGGAAAGAGAAGAAAAAAGGGAAGTGATAAATACCCCGAACCGTACCCCAAAAAGCAAAAGCCGCCGAACCAAAAGGCGCGACGGCTATAAGTGCTTTAGAAAGTGGTTGCGGGGGTAGGATTTGAACCTACGACCTTTGGGTTATGAGCCCAACGAGCTACCAGGCTGCTCCACCCCGCGTCAAAGCCAAGAAGTGAATTTAGATGCCGGCACAGATTTTGTCAACGGGTCAATCAAAACTTTCTTTCGAGCTTTGGGTTTTGGACTTATCCGCCAATAATCCCTGCCACGCCGCAATTCAGGCATCTATAAAGTGTGCCAGCGCGTTCCGGGAAAACTTGCACCTTTGCCCGGCCACAAGTGTGTTCAACATCTACCTCAAACAGTGTGTAATACTGGTCGTCGCCGATTTCGATTAACGCATCAAAGATCGCCTGTTCGGCCATCGTGTTACTGTCAATGGCTCGAAAAAAATCAAGTTCATAATCTGAATATCCTTCTTCGTATCCGTTCTGCATTTGCTTCTCCCACAAAAAACCGCCCGCGCAGCTTTTGGCTTGATTGTCAGTTAAAGATTTTGTTGTCTGGCTGACGGCTTTTATACTACGTCGCGATTCATTCACAAAAGGAGTTCTTGCCGATGCCTGTCGTGGTCCAGGTTTTTTCCGATTACATCTGTCCGTATTGTTATCTTGGCGAAGTTCCGCTTAGGAACGCTGCCGCTGCAACCGGCGCTGAAGTAGTATGGCGGGCTTTTCAATTGCGCGAACCGAATGTGCCAAAGGCAGAGCCAACCAGCGAACGCAGAAATGCAAGTTGGAAAAATTCTGTTTATCCGATGGCTGAAAGACTTGGCGTTGAAATTCGTCAACCTTCGCAGATACCACTGACCCGTTTAGCGCACGAAGCCGCAGCGTGGGCACGGTCCAGAAACAGCTTCGAACAATTTCACCGGCGATTGTTCAAAGCAGTTTTCCTTGAAGATAAGGATTTAAGCGATTTGGCCGTTTTGAAAGAAATCGCCTGGCAGGCAGGGTTGAATCCTGCCGAGTTAGAAAAAGCGCTGGCCGAAAACCGTATGGCTGATGAAGTTGACGAAGATTTGTTGATTGCTCGGACTTACGGCATCGCCAGCGTTCCCAGTTTTGTCATTGGAGGTCACGTGTTGGCGGGAGTTCAGGACGAAGCTGTTTTGATTCGCGCCATCGAACTTGCGCGCGAAGGAAAGCTGGAAGCGGAAACGAAAAAGCTGCCGCATCTGCCTGTTAATATCACTCGAAACTGAAATGACCCAAACCATCAAGCAAATTGAAACGGGAAAGATCGTCGCCATCTTGCGTGGAGATTTCAGCGGGCGTGAAGAAGAAATTGTCGCTGCCATGATCGAAGGTGGATTGACCGCTGTCGAAGTCACGCTGAATTCGCGAGATGTGATGGCGGCGATCAATCGGTTGGCAAAACGCTTTGGCCAAACGATTGCTGTCGGCGCTGGAACCGTGCTGACGCCTAACGAAGTTTTGCGTGCCGCGGATGCGGGAGCGCAGTTCATCGTTTCGCCCAATCGCGACCTGGCTGTGATTGAAGTGACAAAGAAATCGGGATTGGTTTCGCTGCCCGGCTGCTTCACGCCTTCTGAAATTGTCGAGGCCATCAATGCCGGAGCTGACGCTGCAAAACTGTTTCCAGCAAATGCGCTTGGCCCGGCGTTTGTGAAAGCCTTGCGTGGTCCGCTGCCGCAAATTCGCACGGTTCCGACTGGCGGCGTTACTGCTGAACTGGCGAGCGAATACTTTGCCGCCGGAGCTTGGGCCATCGGAGCAGGATCCGAACTGATCGGCAAAGATTGGTTTGCTGCAGGCGGGCTGGAAAAGCTGCGCGAACGCACGACGGCTTTTGTCGCGGCTGGGAGGCGAAATGCTTGAAAATGAACTGTGCGCAGTTTATGTGGACACAGGCACAACCAACAGTCGAGTCTGGCTGGCGCGCGGAGAAACCATTCTGGCAAAAGCCGACGCGCAAGTTGGCGTTCGCGACACAGCCAAAGATGGTTCATCCGTTCGGTTGTGTTCCGGGTTGCGTGAACTGATCGAAAAGGTTCGTGCCGAAGCGGCCAACGCAAAGCCGGTTTGCGTTGCCGCAGCCGGGATGATTACTTCGTCGCTTGGCTTGGCGGAAGTTCCGCATCTGGCCGCGCCTGCCGGAATTGTTGAGTTGGCCGCTGCAACTCGATCCCATAATTTTCCTGATGTAACGGACTTGCCTGTATTTTTGGTTCCGGGCGTGAAATCGGGGCAGATGCCTTGTGAACTGGCAACGGTCGCCGAAACAGATTTGATGCGCGGCGAAGAAACGCTTTGCACAGGACTGGTGATGATGGGATCGGCGAAAACTCCGGCGACGGTTTTGAATTTAGGCTCGCACTGGAAAGCGATTCGCCTGGACGTGGAAGGGCGTATTGTGGCCAGTGTTACCTCACTGGCGGGCGAACTGGTGTACGCTGCGCAAACCCAGACGATTCTGGCCAGCGCCGTTCCGCACGAACGCCTTTCATCGGTGAATTTTGATTGGCTGGAAGCCGGAATGCGCCAGCAACGCCAAGCGGGTTTATCGCGCGCGCTATTTTGCGTTCGTCTGCTTGAGCAATCCAAACAGGGAAGCGCCGAAGATCGTCTGAGTTTTCTGATCGGCGCCTTTATTGCCGACGATCTTGATGCATTGTCAGCGTGCGGAATTCTTTCTGGCTCAGTGGTGATCGTGGGCAGCGGCGCGTTGGCCGAGGCCTGGCGACACGCGCTGGCGCAAGCTGAAATCCAATCCCAAATTATCACCGGCGAGCAAGGCGAACGCGCATTGCTTGCCGGACTTCGCAACATCATTTCAATTGTCTTGCAGAGCTGAGCTATGAACTTGAAGCTTACTGTTACAGCAGTTTTCATTTTGTCGGTTTTCGCCGCCATATTTTTTCAACCGGTTGGTCAGGCTCAGCAAACAACTCGCCGCATAGATTTCAATCGCGACATTCGCCCGATTCTTTCTGACAAATGTTTTGCCTGTCATGGGCCCGATGCGACGGCAAAGAAAATCAAGCTGCGATTGGATTCCGAAGCTGCCGCGACAGCCGATTTGGGGCGAGGCCGCCAAGCCGTCGTGCCCGGAAATGTAGAGAAAAGCTTGCTGGTTCAGCGCATTAAGCACGCCGATGAGACGATGCGAATGCCGCCAGCGGATTCCGGACGCAAGCTTACACAGGCAGAAATTGAATTGCTGACCGAATGGATCCGCCAGGGCGCGGGCTTCGAGCAGCATTGGTCGTTTGTCACGCCAACCCGCCCAGGGTTGCCGAAAGTGCAAAACACCGCCTGGCCAAAAAACGCGATTGATTATTTTGTGCTGGCCAAACTGGAAACCGAAGGCTTGCAGCCTTCGCCCGAAGCCGACCGTGCGACCTTGCTGCGACGAGTTTCATTCGATCTGACAGGATTGCCACCAACGGCAAAAGAGCTTGACGAGTTTCTTGCCGACACTTCGCCAAATGCTTATGAAAAAGTCTTGGATCGGTTGCTGGCTTCGCCGCGGTATGGCGAACGAATGGCGTTTCGTTGGCTGGATGCGGCGCGCTATGCAGACACCAACGGCTACCAAATTGACGGCGACCGTTCGGCCTGGCGCTGGCGCGATTGGGTGATTGAAGCGTTCAACGCCAACAAACCTTTTGACGAATTCGTGATCGAGCAACTGGCGGGAGATTTGCTGCCGAACCCGACACTGGATCAGCGTATTGCCACGGCCTTCAACCGCAACCACCGTATTAATGCCGAAGGCGGCATCGTGCCGGAAGAATACCGGATCGAATACGTCATTGACCGTGTGGACACGACTTCAACAGTGTTTATGGGGCTGACGTTTAGTTGCGCGCGTTGCCACAACCACAAATACGATCCGCTTTCGCAGAAAGAGTTTTATCAACTGTCGGCTTACTTCAACAGCATTGATGAAGGCGGGCACTCGTTTGATTGGGGCAATTCACCGCCGGTGATGGCGGCTCCGACACGCGAACAGCAAGCACAGTTGAAACAGATTGATCAACAGATTGTCGCTGCCGAAACTGAATACAATCAGTTGGCGAAAAAAGCTTCTGGCAAAGAGCGCGATTGGGAAAAGTCTTTGTTGAAGTCCGAAGAAAAGAACCGCCAATGGTTCCCCGAAGAAAAGCTGATCGTGCGTGTTCCGTTCGACGAACTGCAAACCCCTGTTTTCAAACCGTCCGACCGCGCCTTTCATAATCAGGAAGAGATCAAGAAGAAAGAAAAGATCGGCGACCCCGCCGGATTCAAAGACTCCGAACCGCGGTTTGTCGCTTCGCCGCTTGGGCAGGGAACCGCGTTTGACGGCAAGCTGTATTTCGACGGCGGGCTAAATGCTGACTTTCGTTACAAATCCACCTCCAGCGATTACCGCGAACGCTTCACCATTGCCGCTTGGGTTTATCCAGAAACGGAGCAGAGCGGTTCCATTGTCACAAAAGTTAGCGATGCCCCGGCGGAGATTGAAAATGGCATCCCGCGCGCCGATGGGTATGGACTGTATTTCCTGAACGGCAAACTGCACTTCAATATGGTGTTTCGTTGGGGCGAAGACACACTCAGAGTTGAAACTCAGGAGCCATTGCCGCTGCGGCAATGGCAGCACGTGGCCGTCGTTTTCGACGGGTTGAAGCAGTGGGAAGACCGCTTGCGAATTTTCGTCAACGGCCAGGAAGCAAAATTGAAATGGAATCAGCGAAACTTTTATCTGCTTTTTGGTAATTCCCGCAACACGCTGAAAATCGGCGCAGGCGGCGGCCCTCAGTTCCGATTCAAAGGCGCGATTGACGAAGTGCGAATGTACAGCCGCGCACTGAATGCCGACGAAGTTGCCGCGCTGGCTTGCGCTGACCGGCTTGAAACTATCGCGGCGATTCCAGCCAAAAAGCGAACTTCGGCCCAAGCCTGGAAACTTCACCGCGCGTTTCTGGATTCGGCTGCGCCGGAAGAGTTGAAGCAAGCGCACACCAAGTTGGCGGAATTGCGGGAACAACGGCAGAAGTTTGAAGATGATTTGCCTCCGCTGATGGTGATGCAGGAAACGCCGCAACCGCGTCCGGCGCAGGTGCTTCACCGTGGGTCATACGATGCTCCGGGCGAAACTGTCGCGCGAGCCGTTCCTGCGGTGCTGCCACCGATGGCTGCCGGGTTGCCGAACAATCGTTTGGGTTTTGCTCGGTGGTTGATGAGCAAGGAACATCCGTTAACCGCTCGCGTCACGGTGAATCGTTTCTGGCAGATGCTGTTCGGCGCTGGCCTGGTCAAAACGACAGAAGATTTTGGCTCTCAAGGCGAACTGCCTTCGCACCCAGAATTGTTGGATTGGTTGGCTGTCGAATTCAGGGATGGCGCGAAGGCTTGGGATGTAAAAGCGCTGCTCAAGACGATAGTGATGAGCGCAACGTATCGCCAATCATCAAAACAAAATTTGCAATCTGCTGATCCAGGGAATCGTCTCTTGTCGCGTGGTTCGCGCTTTCGGTTCTCAGCAGAAATGATTCGCGATCAGGCGTTGTCCGTTTCAGGTTTGCTAGTTGAAAAACTTGGCGGCCCGTCGGTCAAACCCTACCAGCCGGATGGGCTTTACAAAGACATGGCCTTTTCCGGTTTGACTGGCTACAACACAGACAAAGGCGAAGGTCTGTGGCGGCGCAGCCTTTACACGTTCTGGAAGCGCACGGTGCTGTCGCCGACG
>CAZXHW010000257.1:0-9620 GCA_964639915.1 uncultured Heliomicrobium sp. | reverse complement strand
GGAGCTCCAACCTGGCTGACGGGTTCTTATGACGCAGAGCTAAACTTGGTGTACTGGGGCGTAGGCAATCCGTCGTCCGACTTTTACGACGAATTTCGACCGGGCGATAACTTGTATTCAAATTCGATCATTGCGCTTGATCCCGACACCGGCAAATTGAAGTGGCATTACCAGGAAGTTCCGCATGATATGTACGACTTCGACTCCGCGTACGAATGCGTGCTCGTGGATTACCAAAAAGACGGCAAAACCCAGAAGCTGCTGGTTCACCCGAACAAAGGCGGTTACACGTGGGTACTGGATCGAGCAACCGGCAAATTCGTTAGCGCTTATCCGCACGTAGACAATCTGACCTGGCTGAAAGGCGTGGACAAAAACGGCAGGCCAATTGATATGCAGCCTGTTCCGCCAGACAAGGAAACATTCGTTTGCCCTAGCGCGGGCGGTGGCCGCAACTGGGATCATTCGTCGTATAGTCCGCGAACTAAGTGGTGGTACAACGTCGGCTGGGAAATGTGCAATTCCATCAGGCCGCAAAAGCTGGACATCGTGGAAGGCAAGCCGCTGTTCGGCGGCGGAATGGAATTCAAACCGCCAAAAGACAAACCGGCTTATGCGCACGTCAACGCCTTTGACCCACTGACCGGCGAGCGAAAATGGCGCTTCCTGACAGATGGAATGAATGTGGCTTCATTGCTGACAACGGGTGGAGATTTGTTGTTCAGCGGAGATGTTTTTGGCAAAGCCTACGCATTAGACGCCAAAACAGGCCAAAAGCTTTGGTCATTCAATGTCGGAGCCAGTGTCACAGGGTCGCCAATTACATATTCGGTTAACGGTCGTCAATATGTCGCCATTCCCGCCGGAATGGGTTCGCTGGTTGGAGGGCTGACCGCAATGATGTGGCCCGAAAAAGCCGGCAAAATGCCCGAAGGTGCTTCAACACTTGTCGTCTTCGCCCTGCCCGAAACCAAAGCAGCCGCCAAAGGAGTTACGCGAAGTGGAAAGTAAACCGATGAACAAACTACGGCTGACCGTGGTTGCGCTGCTGTCTACTGTCTACTGCTTACTGTCTACGACCAACGCTCAGGACCAATCTACCAACATCGAAGCGGGCCGGCGCATTTTCACCGGTTCGTGCAGCATGGGTTATTGCCACGGTTTGGGCGGAGTCGGCGGTGGTGGACCAAAGCTCGCTGGTCGAAAATTCAGCGTTCGTTACCTGACGCAAGTTATCAGCGAAGGCGTGCCGGAAACGACCATGCCTAGCTTCAAAAGCAATCTAAGCAAGGAACAGCTCGGCAATCTGATCCTTTACATGCAGTCGCTGGCGAGTTCAACCGCCACAGAATCGAATCAACCAGCAGTTCAAGAGCATTTGCCAACTTCTGACAGAAAAGCCGAAACGGTAACGGAACCAGCGGCCACAACAACTCCAATCACTATTACCGCAGAGGATCGTGAGTTTATGGGCGATGCTGCAACCGGACGCGCGTTATTTTTTGATTCTTCGCAAGCCACCAATTGCCGCGCTTGTCACAGCATCGGCGGGCGCGGAAGCAAAGTTGGACCGGACTTGGCTGATGTTGCCTCCAAACCTGCCAAAGATATTTTGCAAAGCATCTCTGAACCCAATGCCAAGGTTGACGAAAAATACGCCACGCTGGCAGTAACGCTCAAAGATGGCAGCAAAGTCACCGGGATCAAACGCGATGAAGACGCAACAACCGTCAGGCTATACGACATATCATCGCTACCTCCAATCTCGCGTTCATTTCTGAAAGCTGAGATCGCTAAGACGGAAACGTTAAAAACGTCGGCAATGCCTGCTGATTACGCAACCAAGCTTTCGCGAAAACAACTGCTTGATCTGGTCGGCTTTTTGAAAACCGGCGAGTCGGCAAAATAAGGTCAACAACCGGAAACCCAGATGAACAAATTTACTCGCAGAGAATTCGTCCAAACCGCAGGTTCGTTTGCTGTCGGCGGAGTATTGCTGGACTGGCAAAAGCGCGCGCGTCCCAACCAGATCAAATCGCTAGTCAAAGATTTGTTGCTGTACGTTGGCACTTACACCAACAAAAATAACAGCGAAGGCATTTACCTCTATCGAATGAATTTAGCATCGGGAAGCCTGGAAAAGCTGAGCACCACGCCCGGCATTTCAAACCCGGCGTTTCTGGCGATTGATCCGACCAAACGCTTTTTGTATGCGGCCAACGAGAGCAACGAGTTTCTGGGCAAAAAAGGCGGCGGATTTACTGCGTTCGCGATTGATCAGAAAACCGGCGTGCTGAAAAAGCTCAACGAAGTAACGACGCCCGGAGTGCCCGCTCACCTGTCAGTTCATCCCAGCGGAAAAGCTGTCTTGGGAGCCAATTACGGCGGAGGCAATATCGTTATTTATCCGGTGAAAAAAGATGGCAGACTTGGCGAGGTTTCCGATGTCGCCCAGCACACCGGCAAAGGCGCTGACCCGAAACGGCAGGACGGCCCACACGCGCATTCTGTGATGCTGGATGCGACTGGCAAATATGCGTTCGCGCCTGACCTGGGCTTGGACAAGGTGATGATTTACAAAGTGGATGACGATAAAGCCAAGCTGAAATCTCACGGTTTTGCCGCGACAAAACCCGGCGCTGGCCCGCGCCATTTCGACTTTCATCCAACTTACAAATACGCGTACGTCATCAGCGAGCTTGATTCGACGGTCACAGCCTTCAGTTACGACAAATCCAAAGGTGCGCTGACCGAACTACAAACGCTTTCCGCCCTGCCAGCCGATTTCACCCAGACCAGTTACTGCGCTGACATTCATGTGCATCCGTCGGGAAAATTCCTGTATGGATCGAACCGAGGTCACAACAGCATCGTCATCTATTCAATTGATGAAACTACTGGCAAATTGACGCTGGTCGGCCACGAATCAACACGCGGCAACTGGCCGCGAAATTTCGGCATTGATCCGACCGGACAATTTCTGCTGGTTGGCAATCAAAACAGCAACACCATCGCGATGTTCAAAATTGACGAACAAACCGGCAAGCTGACACAGCAAGGCGATCTGCTGGAAATCCCTGCGCCAGTTTGTTTGAAATTCATTCCCGCTTTTTCATGAATTTGGAGTGCTACGCCTTCAGCGTAGCTTTGGAAGTCCTTCGATTAGCCGTTCACTCAAAGGACTACAAAAGCTGCGCCAGAGCCGCAGCACTCCAAAACCCAAACTATGGAACCCAACTCGACTCTTCACACAACTCGCGTTGCAGAAATTCAAACCGCTTTGCAGCAAGCCGGGCTTGACGGCTGGCTATTCTGCGATTTTCGCCACAGCGATCCGCTTGCCTGGCGCATTCTAAAACTCGATTCAAACACACACGCATCCCGCCGGTGGTTTTACTTCGTGCCCGCTTCGGGCGAACCGTCGAAAATCGTCCACGCCATTGAAACTGACAAATTGGATGCCTTACCCGGGGGGAAGACGATTTATTTGCGCTGGCAAGAGTTGCAGGCTGCTTTGCAAAAAGCCGTCAATGGCTACGGCCGCGTAGCCATGCAATATTCGCCCAACAACGCGATTCCGTATATGGCTCGCGTAGATGCCGGAACCGTTGAATTGATTCGCAGCTTTGGCCCCGAAGTCGTCACCAGTGCCGACTTGGTGCAGGTTTTTGAAGCCGTCTGGACGCCTGAACAACACGCCACGCACGTCGAAGCCGCTGAAAAGGTCTACAAGATTATCCACGAAGCGTACACTGAAATTGGCCGCTGCGCCCGTGCTGGCGAAGCGATGACCGAATACTCGATCCAGCAATTCATGTGGCGGCGCTTTGATGAAGAAGGCATGCACGCCGACTACCCGCCGATTGTTTCTGTGAACGCCAACAGCGCCCGTCCGCATTACGGTCCCACAGCAGAAGTTCACTCCCCAATCAATGTCGGCGATTTCGTACTGCTGGATGTTTGGGCGAAGCTCAAAACACCGGGTTCGGTTTATGCCGATCTAAGTTGGACAGGATTTGTCGGTGAAACCGTGCCAGAAAAATACAGCCGCATTTTCGACATCGTCGCCGGAGCGCGCGACGCCGCTGTTGCTTTCATCCGCGAAAAAGTTGCTGCGGGCGTTTCGTTCAAAGGCGCGGAAGTGGACGACGTGTCGCGCGCCGTCATTGTCAGTGCCGGTTACGGCGACAAATTCCTAAACCGCACGGGCCATTCCATCGGCGAAGAAGTCCACGGCAACGGCGCGAACATAGACAACCTGGAAACGCCTGACACGCGCACCGTCATGCCGCACACCTGTTTTTCGATTGAGCCAGGAATTTATCTGCCCGGAGATTTCGGCTTGCGGTCAGAAATTGACGTTTATGTGGGCGAAGGCGAAGTGCTGATTGCCGGTCAGCCAATTCAAACCGAAGTTATCCCAATCTTGCGCTGATGAACCGTGGAGAAGTGCTAACCCGAATCACCATCTGGATCGCCATCAGCGGTTATGCGCTAGGTGTTTGTCTGATGCTGCTGTTTCGAGAAAGCCTGCGTTGGCAAACAAGGGCGCGGTTGGCTTGGACAATTGGCTGCCTTGGGTTAATCGCTCATACGATTTGCGCGTTTCACTTCTACCACGATTGGAGCCAAGCGTCGGCCTTGCGAGAAACGGCCCGGCAAACTGCTGAAGTCACCGGCACGAACTGGGGAGGCGGGCTGTTCATCAACTACGCGTTTCTGACGGCTTGGGCTTTGGATGTGGCTTGGTGGTGGCTAGGGTTGGAGCTTTACCAACGACGCCACTGGCTGATCACCGCCGTCTGGCAAAGCGTTTTTATTTTCATGATTTTCAACGCCACGATCGTTTTCAAAACGGGTGTGGTTCGTTTGATAGGAATCGGGCTTTGTTTAGGATTGCTGCTTGTTTGGCTGCTATCCGCAAGAGGAAAACTTGTTGTCGCATCTTGAGCCTTGCAAAGGAATGATTTGATGAATGCTGTAAAAGCCGAACTTGTGCGTCCGCCAGTGCTGTTGGCAAGGCTGCCGATTTATTACGGCTGGGTAAATTTGACTGTCGCGGCGCTGGCAATGGTCGGCACGTTGCCCGGTCGCACGCAAGGCTTGGGGCTAATTACCGAAAAGCTTCTACAAGATTTGCGGATAGATCGAATCCTTTACGCCCAGATCAACCTGTGGGCGACGTTGATCGGCGCGCTATTTTGTTTTGGCGTAGGCCGATTGATTGATCGCGCGGGCAGTCGGATTGTTCTAACTTCGATTGTTCTAGCATTGGCAGCGGTCGTTCTGGCAATGAGCGGCATACACGGAGTTTTCTGGTTGGCGGTGCTGATTACGTTGACGCGCGGACTTGGGCAAAGCGCCCTGTCTGTTATCAGTTTGTCAATGGTTGGCCAGTGGTTCGTCAAACGGTTGAGCCTGGCAATGGGCGTGTACACCGTACTGATGAGCATCGGATTTATGATCTCTTTTATAGTTGTCGGCTCAATTGTCAAAAATGGCGGTTGGCGTGCGGCGTGGAGCGATGTTGGAATTGCGCTGCTGATTCTGGCACCGCTTTCCTGGTTGTTGGTTCGACACACACCGGAAACTTCGGGGCTGGCGCTGGATGGCGAAAAAATGAATGACAAGCCAGCAGAAGCACTGACCGGGTTCACATTGTGGCAGGCGTTATTAACTCCGGCGTTTTGGGTCTTTGGGCTGTCAAGTGCTGTATATGGTTTGATCGCGTCGGGTATCGCTCTGTTCAACGAATCCATCTTGGCCGAACGAGGTTTTAACACCGACATTTATCACAACACTCTTGCGATCACGGCGATGACCGCTTTGGCAGGAAACTTTCTGGGCGGATGGCTGGCTGAAAAATGGACGATGAACCGATTGATGGCTTTGGCAATGGCGATGCTGGCTGGAGCCCTGCTGGCTTTGCCGCACGTTCGGAGCGAAGCCCACGTTATCGCCTGGGCTGTCGTGATGGGCATCGCCGGAGGCTTCGTGATTGTTCTGTTCTTTTCGTTCTGGAGCCGCGCATTTGGCCGCGCCCATTTGGGAAAAATTCAGGGCGCGGCTCAATCGCTGACAGTCGTCGCTTCCGCCGTAGGTCCGTTGCTGCTGGCCGAATGCATCGCCTGGACAGGATCATACGCGGCAATGTTTTACACCTTGTCGCTGGTCGTTGCGGCTCTCGGCATTAGCGCGTGGTTCGTCGCAGTGCCCAATCAAAGCGAAGCTACGGCAAAGCCTTGATTCGGATGTTACGGAATTCAACCAGCGAACCATGCCCTAAAAACCCGATATGGCCGGTTTTGTTCTTCAGCCCTGGATGCTTTTTCAGGACGGATTCTTCCTTCACCATATTCAAGTCGGCATCCAGGATAATCACGCCGTTTAGCGTCACGCGAATGCGGCTGCCATTGGCCATAATCTCTTCGGAGTTCCATTCGCCTGCCGGTTTCAAATACCCCGTCCGAGCCGGAATCACGTCGTACACCGAACCGTGATGCTGTTCAGATTTGATCTGGCCTTTGTACTTCGCGTGGCCGTCATCCAGGATTTGAATCTCCATTCCCTGATACGCCGCGTCGCCATCATAGGGCGCGCGAATGCCTACGCCATTGTTTCCGCCGGGTTCGGTTTTGAATTCAAAGCGAAAGACAAAATTGGCGTATTCCTTTTCGGTGTACAGATTGCCGCCGCCATCCAGCGGACAAACAATGGTTTCGTCTTTGATGACATAGCCCGGCCCGCGCCCTCGCAGTAGCTTCCAACCGTTTAAGCTTTTGCCGTCGAATAACTGCACAAAGCCTTTTTCATCCGCTTTGGTTTGAGCAAATGCCTGACCGGCAAAAGCGAACATCGAGATCACCAAAAAAATTATCATTAATTGTTTCATCAATTCTCTCCTCGCAGATTTTACAGATTACCTTTTTTACGTTGCTCGGCGATGTAGCGCGCGGCGCGAACGGATAGCGCCGCAATGGTCAGCGTCGGATTCTTTTCGGAAAAGGTTGTGAAGCTGCTGCCGTCTACGACGAACAAGTTTTTGACTTCGTGCGATTGGTTGTAAGCGTTCAGCACCGAGCGTTTCGGATCAACACCCATCCGGCAACTGCCGACTTCGTGGCTGGCGAAACCGCCCGGCGTGTCGCTACCGCGAAGCACCAGTTCCGGGTTGCAGGCATCAATCACTTCGTACAGCCCGTCGCGCATTTCCTTGAAGAGCTTCAGATCGTTTTCGCCCCAGTTGAAATTCACGATGGGAATAGGAATGCCGTGTTTGTCTTTTTTGCTCGGGTCAACCGTGATGCGGTTGTCGAAGCGGTGTTCGCCTTTGCCCCAGGCTCCGATTTGAAACACCGCCGGTTGCAAATCGCGAACGCGTCGTTTGTAGTCTGCGCCGAACCCGCCAACGGATTTGGCCTGATTCGCCTGCGCGTAGCTGGCGTAATTCATCTGCATTCCCCAGCCGCCGACGTAATCTTTTTTGCCGCGCGTCTGGTTGTAGCGCGGAATGTAGGCGTGATCGGTCATGCCATCGCCCGCCCAGGTGTTTTTGCCAACCAGGTCTTTCAAGTACGCCGTCGCTCCGGTGTTGATGTGACCACCGAAGTATCGCCCAACCAGATCGTTCGAATTGGCCAAGCCGTTCGGATACTTTTCGCTTTTGGAGTTCAGCAGCAGGCGCGGCGATTCGACGGCTCCGCATCCAAGAACGATGGCGCGAGCGAAAACCTGCTCTTCTTTACCGGTGACGCGATTGACGAACGATACACCCGAAGCCAGGCCGTCTTTGCCAACCAGAATTTCTCGCGCCAGCGCGTTTGTTTTCAGCGTCAGTTTGCCTGTTGCCATCGCTTCAGGAATGACGGTCACGTCCGAAGACCACACCGCGCGTACGTCGCACACATCCATACAATGGCCGCAAAAATGACAGGCGCCTCTTCCCTTTCGGCTTTTCAGCAAGACGGCTTTGCGAACAGGAATCATCTTGATGCCAAGCGCCGCGATTTTCTTTTGCGCCAGATATTCCGAACAGCGCAGCCGTGGCGATTCGGCGACAAAATTTCCATCGGGCAGGACTTCCAGGTTTTCGCGCGTGCCGAAGACATGCATTTCGCGCTCGACGTAATCGTAAAAGGGTGCGACTTCCTGGTAACTGATCGGCCAATCTTCTTCGATGCCGTGCAGCGAGCGTTCCCGAAAATCATCCGCCGCAAACCGCAAGGTGACGGCGTTCCAGTGAAACGTGCGGCCTCCGAGCGTGCGAATGCGGTCCACGCTGACGCGGTCGCCGCGATATTCGATGCCAGAGCGAACGTCATCTGGGTACAAAGAAGCCTGCTTGAAAAACCCATATCCGTGTTTGGGCAGGTCATACGCCCAATCGTGAATGTGCAAGTCTTCCAGGCGGCCGCGCGCTCCGGCTTCCAACAGAACGGTGTCGGCTCCAGCAGCGGTCAGTTCCTTAACCATAAATCCTCCCGCCGCACCGGAACCGATGACGCACACGTCGTAAATTTTCTTTTTCTGGATTTGCATTTGGTAGGTTGGCTATAGCTTGTCCTGTTCTTCGGGTTCAACGTCTGGCGCTTTGGCAAGCACAGCAAGAAGTTTTTCGCGGCTGCCTCGCTTCGCACGTTCGGTTAGATAAGTCACCGTCGTCAATGCCGCCATTTTTTCAGCAACAGCCAACATGATGAAATCATTGACCGAAATCCCTTCCTGACCAGCAAGAGCTTCAACCCGTTCCTGCAAAGATTGTGGGAGCGTCAAATTCAATACACTCATTTCGATTCTCCTATCTCTTGTAAGAATTCGCGCGCGTCCACAACTTGAATTCCAAACTTTTCTGCGCCGCGAAAATCACGCTGATTGTATGTCACCAAGTAATCACAATTCGATGCCACAGCAAGTTCCAAGATCATTTCATCCTTTTCATCCTGTAAGTATGGCCTCCAAAGAAAATAGATTGGGTGATGATTGGCAAGCGCACAAATGGCATCCACCAAATCGTCAACGTCTTGGGAAGTCAGTCTGAGCTGAGTTTTCTGTCGTAATAGCACCTCCTCATATTCAAGAACGAGTGGAACCGAAACATGTACGTCAAAACAGCCAGTTCCAATTAACGACATCAACTTGGAAGACGCACCGCGCTGTGAACGTTGGGCAGCAATTACAACGTTAGTATCAATCACGATTTGCGGCGTCTTCATATTGCCCCCTATTTTTGCTGGATGAAAACGTGGACGCCTTTTTTGTTCGACGTAATGATGTCCGGTCGTTTGTCGTTATTCAGGTCGGCAACGGCGAACTGAGTTCCTACCCCGCTGTCATTGTCAATTTCGTGTTTGACCCAAGTAACTTCTTTGCCTTTGCGCTGAAGCTCGAACCAAACCACAACCGCCGGATCGCTGGGATTCACGTCGCCCGTTGGGCCGTGTGCCCAGAAGCGTTTGCCGGTCACCAAATCTTTCAAGCCATCGCCGTTGATGTCCACCAGTTCCAGCGCGTGCGATTGCGAAAAGCTGGAATCAATCGTCTGCGTTTTGAAGCTGCCGTCTTTTTGTTGCTGATGCCACCAGATGCCAACTTTGTGCGCGGAACTGGAAAGCACATCGTTC
>CAZXHW010000256.1:4915-9625 GCA_964639915.1 uncultured Heliomicrobium sp. | reverse complement strand
CGTCTACCCAATGAACGCATTGGCCAATAGCCAGTTTGGCGAACTGGAAAAGTTTCTCTGTTTTGGCTATCCCGACGGTTCGCCGGTGACCTTTGATAAGTACACCGGCCAGGAAAACGTCGAGGAGCGAGAGCGTATTCTTCGCCGCCCACCTGACATTCTGTTGACCAACTACGTCATGCTTGAACTGATCCTGACCAGGCCGGCGGAACGGAAGATTATCGAGGCCGCCCAAGGCCTGCGCTTTTTAGTGCTGGATGAGTTGCACACCTATCGCGGGCGGCAAGGTGCGGACGTGGCGTTGCTGGTGCGACGCGTGCGAGACCGCCTGCAGGCTGACCAACTTCAATGCGTCGGCACGTCGGCGACGATCGCAGGCGGCGGCAGCTTTGAGGAGCAGCGCGCGGAAGTAGCCAAAGTCGCCACGCAGCTTTTTGGCGCTGAGGTCAGACCCGAAGGCGTGATTATGGAGACATTGCGCCGCACCACGCCTGCGCGCGACCTGGAAGACATGGAATTCATTGCCGATTTGAAAGCGCGCATTGCTGATGTCAATGGCGGGCAGCCCTTCCCCAACGACTATGCAGGCTTCGTCAATGACCCGCTGGCGATTTGGATCGAAAGCACGTTGGGCGTGGAATTGAAAGGCGGACGGCTTGTGCGTTGCCAACCACAGAGTATCACAGGCGAAGAAGGCGCGGCACAGGAGTTGGCCGCGTTGACCGGACTTGATCGCGAGATGTGTGAAACCGCGATTCAGCGAGCGCTGCTGGCCGGATACGAATGCGAAAAGAACCCTGAAACCGGGTTTTCGCCATTCGCTTTCCGTCTGCACCAATTCATCAGCCGCGGTGATACAGTCTATGCCACGCTTGAAGACGAAGAGACGAGACATCTAACGATTTACGGCCAACAGTTCAAACCTGGTTCGCGCGAGCATGTGCTGCTGCCTCTGGTTTTCTGCCGCGAGTGCGGGCAGGAGTATTACAGCGTCCGGCGCTTTTTCGGCGCCGACGGTAATCCTGATTATTTTACCGAGCGCCAGTTAAACGATCAGTTAAGCGATGAGAAGGAGAATCAAGCCGGGTTTCTATATTTCAGCACAGACAGACCATTCCCGGCGGATGAAGAAGAGATCATCAATGACAATCGCATCCCTGACGACTGGCTGGAAGAGCGGAACGGCAAATGGCATGTCCGAAAAGACCGGCAGGATCAGTTACCGCGCCCTGTGACCGTCGGTACGGACGGCGTGGAAAAACCTGATGGGGTAAACTTCAGTTACCTGGCCGCGCCATTCCGCTTCTGCCTGTGTTGCGGCGTCGCGTACGGGATGCGCCAGCGAGACGATTTCGCCAAGCTCTCCTCGCTCGGTTCAGAAGGGCGCAGCACGGCAACGACGATCACCAGCTTATCCGCCGTCCGAAGCCTGCGCCGCTCGTCGCTGCCTGAACGTGCGCGGAAGCTGTTGAGCTTTACCGACAACCGACAGGATGCGTCGTTGCAGGCGGGACATTTCAACGACTTTATCGAAACCACACTGCTGCGTTCATCGCTCTACCACGCGGTCAGCAATGCCGGGCCATTAGGCGTCAGTTATGACGAACTGACGGGCAAGGTTTACGACGCGCTTAAATTGCCACGAGTGCTTTACGCAAAGAATCCCGAAGAGAAGTTTCAGAACATCAAGGACACGGATCGCGCATTGCGCGAAGTGGTCGGCTACCGCCTTTATCGTGACCTGGAACGTGGCTGGCGCATCACGATGCCAAATTTGGAGCAATGCGGACTACTTCAAATTGAGTATCAATCGCTCGATGATCTGTGCGCGGCAGAAAGCGAATGGACGAATTGTCATCAAGCATTAACCACAGCGCCGCCGGAAACTCGCCGCAAAATCGTCAAAGTCCTGCTTGATTACATGCGCCGCGAGCTGACAATCAATGTCAGCTATTTGGACTCCCGCGAACAAGAGAAGATTAAGCAACAAAGCAATCAGCGGCTGGTTGCTCCCTGGGCGATTGATGACAACGAGAAGCTGGATTTCGCCGGGATTCTCTTCGCACGTTCACGCAAACCGGGCGACCCCGCCGAAAATACATATCTTTCGGCGCGCGGCGGGTTCGGACAATACCTCCGGCGTAACACAACGTTTGAAGACCTACAGATGCGTTTGGATGTACAAGCGACCGAAGCAATCATTGCTGATTTGCTGCGCGTGCTGGCTGATGCCGGGCTGGTGACGAAAGTCGTTGAAGAGCAGAAAGACGACGTGGCCGGTTATCAATTGATGGCTTCAGCGTTGCGCTGGATGGTCGGTGATGGCGCTAAGGCGTTCCACGACCCGATCAGAATGCCCAACGAACCGGAAGGCGGCGGAAAGACCAATCAGTATTTCGTGGACTTCTACCGCGGCATGACCGCCGACTTGCAGGGCCTCGAAGCACGCGAACACACCGCACAGGTGCAATACGAATTGCGCGAAGAGCGCGAACAGAAGTTCCGCACTGCTGAACTGCCCATCCTTTACTGTTCGCCGACGATGGAACTCGGCGTGGACATCGCGGAGCTCAACGTCGTCAATATGCGCAACGTGCCACCGACGCCAGCTAACTACGCGCAACGCAGCGGACGCGCCGGGCGCAGCGGCCAGCCCGCGCTCATCTTCACTTACTGCACAATCGGCAGCCCGCATGATCAATACTTTTTCAAACGCCCCAGTCTGATGGTGGCAGGGCAAGTCTCTCCGCCGCGCCTGGACCTAGCCAATCAGGACTTGGTGCGCGCGCATGTTCACGCAATCTGGTTGGCAGAGACAGGATTGTCCCTGGGCAAGTCGCTCAAGGAAATCCTGGATGTTTTGGGCGAAGCTCCAGGGCTAGAATTGCTGGATGGCGTCAGGCATGACATTGAATCTCTCGCTGCACGGCAGCGTGCTGCGCAGCAGGCCGCACGAATTCTGGCGACCATCCGGAATGAGTTGGAACCATCCGATTGGTACAACGACGGCTGGCTGGATGAAGTGCTGAATCAGGCGGCGCTGCGTTTTGACCGCACCTGCGACCGTTGGCGTGAATTGTACAAGGCGGCGCTTCACGAACAGGAGGTGCAGAACCGCATCATCCGCGATGCTTCGCGCAGCCCGCAGGACAAAGAGATGGCCAAGCGCGTGCGCACGCTGGCCGAGTCGCAGATCAAGCTGCTGACCGAAGTGGAAAACGTCGCGCAATCCGATTTCTACAGCTACCGCTATTTTGCCAGCGAAGGTTTTCTGCCGGGCTACAACTTCCCGCGCCTGCCGGTTTCGGCCTTCATCCCCGCGCGCCGCAGCAAACAGCGCGATGAATTCGTTTCCCGCCCGCGCTTTCTGGCGATTTCGGAGTTCGGACCGCGCGCAGTCATTTATCACGAAGGCTCCAAGTACGTTATCAATAAAGTCATTCTGCCAGTCGGTGACGTAGGCGCCTCTGATGGAAGTGACGTGCTGACGCAGCGCGCAAAACTCTGCCAGGCTTGCGGTTATCTGCATCAGGTGAAGCAGGGCGAGGGCGTGGATTTGTGCGAACGCTGCCGGCGACCACTTGAAGCGCCGCTCTCCTCGCTCTTCCGCATGCAGAATGTCTCGACGCGCCGCCGCGAAAAGATCAACTCCGACGAAGAGGAGCGCCTGCGGCTTGGTTACGAGATCATCACCGGTGTGCGTTTTGGCGAGCAGGCAGGCCATCTTTCGTGTCGCACCGCCGAGGTTAAAGTCAACGGAGAGGTAGTTGCCCGGCTGGCGTACGGTCAGGCGGCCACACTCTGGCGCATCAACCTGGGCTGGACGCGCCGCAAGAATCGCCAGCAACTCGGCTTTGTGCTCGATGTCGAACGGGGCTACTGGAAGAGCGAAGCGGACGCACAAACCGATGATCAGGAAGATCCACTTTCATCCCGCCTGTCACGTGTGATCCCCTACGTTGAAGACACACGCAACTGCCTGATGCTCGAAACGGTCGAGCCTCTTGCTGAAAAACAAATGGCTTCATTGCAGGCCGCGCTTAAAAGCGCAATTCAGGTTCGCTATCAGCTTGAAGATAACGAACTGGCGGCAGAGCCGCTGCCGAAGCCTAATGACCGGCGTTTGTTGCTGCTGTATGAATCGGCAGAAGGCGGCGCTGGGGCGCTTAGACGCTTGATTGATGACCCGCACGCGCTGGCTTCGGTGGCAAGGAAGGCACTAGAAATCTGTCACTTCGATGCAGATGGCACGGACAATCACCGAGCACCTCGTGCGAAAGAGGACTGCGAAGCGGCCTGTTACGACTGCCTGATGAGTTATTACAACCAGCGCGAGCACCGCCTGCTGGATCGTAAACTGATTCGCGATGAATTACTGCAACTCACCGATGCAGTAACCGAAGAGTCGCCCGCATCCCAGCCGCGCGCCTCACATCTGGAACAACTGCTACAGCAAGCGGGGTCGGAGCTTGAGCGCCGCTGGCTGCGCTACCTGGACGAACGCGGACACCGCTTGCCGTCGCACGCGCAGTTTCTGATCGAAGCGGCACAGACCCGCCCCGATTTCGTCTATGGCGACGAGCAGGTCGCGATTTACGTGGACGGGCCGGTTCACGATTTTCCTGAACGGCGCGAGCGCGACCGTCGTCAGACGGAATGGCTGGAAGACCTCGGCTACACGGTCATTCGGTTTGCGCACGACGAGGAATG
>CAZXHW010000256.1:0-4905 GCA_964639915.1 uncultured Heliomicrobium sp. | reverse complement strand
TTACTGCAACGCTATCCGCACATCTTCGGCGCAGCAGAACGCCGACAACCTACGCCTGCCGGATTTCCAGTGCATGCAACAGCGTTTGATCCAGATTTGTTTGAAGAAAAATGGCACGAATTATTGACCGCGCTTTCGAATAAATATGTCGGTGCGATTATTGACCCCGGCGGAGACGTCGCAATGAACGATCGCGTGATCGGCTCCTACCTGGCCGAAATTCTGCATAAAGATGTCCGCCTGCGATTAATTGACGCTGAGCAGCACGACACCCAACTGATTGTAGAAATTTTGATGGGCGAAGGTTTCACCGTCGTCGAGGTCAACCGGCAACGACAAGCTGACGCGCTTGATGCGATCAGCGGGCTATTCGAGGGGAAATAAATGTTGCCACTAGGATCAAGTTTTCAAACTGCGCTCGGCAAATTGAATAACCAGGATAAAGGCCGAGTGGTAACCTTCATGATGAAGTTTTATGAAGACCCTGCCCATCCTTCTATCAGCCTGGAAAGAGTACAGCAAGCAAAATGTCCGGAACTTTGGTCAGGCAGGGTCAGCAAAGAATTAAGGGCCATTTTGCATAAAGACGGCGAGGCTTGGGTTGCTGTGTACGTCGGGCATCACGATGATGCTTACGACTGGGCAGAGAAATATTTGCCGGGCAGGCATCCAAAAACGGGAGCTTGGCAGATCGTAGAGATGCCCATAATTTCGGCATCTGCCTCACCCGTCACTTCCGCAGTAAGTGCAGGACTTTTTGCCAACCGGAGCGCTGACTACCTGTTTAGCCTGGGCGTGCCGGAACTCTGGTTACCAACCATCAGGCAGATTGCAACTGAGGATGAATTGCTGGAAGTTGCCGCCAAACTTCCGCCGGATGTCAGCGAACGTTTACTCGATCTGGCCGCTGGCAAACTCGTCACGCCTCCCGTTCCTTTATCGCCAACCGCTTCGCTGGCCGAAAGCGAAGAATTATCGCCCCACCTGATCATCGTCAGAAGCAAAGATGAACTGCGCTTTCTGCTGGACGCGCCGCTGGCGAAATGGATTGCCTTCTTACATCCCTCACAAAAGAAACTCGCACAAGGCAGCTTTAACGGTGCGGTCAAAGTCACTGGCTCCGCCGGAACGGGCAAGACGGTCGTGGCCATGCACCGCGCCAAGTATCTGGCGGCACAGGGGCAGCGCGTGCTGATAACCAGTTTCGTGCAGACACTCTGCCGCAACATTGAACGCAATCTACAACTGTTCTGCACGGCGGAAGAACTGCGGCGCATCACTGTCACAAACGTTCACAAACTGGCGGCGGACTTGCTAATCCAGGCGGGTGAGAGCTGGCAGCCGCTCAACGGTGAACAGATCGAGACACGGCTCAAGGAATCCTCGGCCCGCACGAACTGCCCGCTTGATGCGGATAACCTTTTCGTTGAGTGGCAAGCGATCATCGAAACTCAGGGGATTACATCGTGGGAGCAATACCGCAGCGCCAGCCGCGCCGGACGTGGCCGAGCCCTGACAGTCAAAGATCGCAAAGCCGTTTGGGAAGTGGTTGAGCGCGTGCAGCAGCAGTTGCTTCAGCGCCACGAAGTCAGTTTTGCCGGCCTCTGCCGCCGCGCTGCTGAACTTATCAAGACTGGCAGGATTGTCAGCTCGTTCGACGCCGTCATTGTTGACGAAACGCAGGATTTACAGGCCCAAGAGCTGCTGATGCTCGCAACCCTGACTCAACATCATAACCTGATGCTGGTCGGCGATGGCGGGCAACGCATCTACGCCGGGAAATCCAGCCTGAAATCTCAGGGCATTGACGTGCGGGGACGGTCGCATGTGCTGCGGCTCAATTACCGCACTACCGAACAGATACGGCGTTTCGCCGACAACCTGCTTGCCTCTGAGGCTGACGACCTTGATGGGAACCGCGAGTCGCGAGCTGGAACGCGCAGCCTTCTCTCCGGCCCGGAACCTGTTTTGAATGGTTTTGATTCTCGCCCCGCGCAGAACGATTTCATCCTCGAACGGATCGAGCAGCTTATAAAACAGGGGCATACCCCCGACGAAATCGCGGTTTTCGCGCGTCAGGCGAAACTGCTTGATCAGATCGAAACCCGATTGAATCGCGCAGGGATTCCAAACTACCGCCTGAGCAAAGAAGAGTTTCCAGCCAATCCGATGGTTAATCTCGGCACAATGCACCGCGCTAAAGGGTTGGAGTTCAAGGTAGTCTTTGTGATTGATGCGGATGATGTAACATTGCCTTCCGCCGGTTTGCTGAGGAAGAAGACTGACGGCCAGGTGCGTGACGATTTTATTGAACAAGAACAGCAATTACTTTACGTCAGCATCACGCGCGCACGAGACGCAGTCTTTGTGACATGGGCTGGTGAACCCAGCCGATTCCTGAAGAGTTCATGATGAGGAGAGGTTGCCTGAATGTCTTTTGCCGTTGGATCACTCGTCAGAGCGCGAGACCGGGAATGGGTCGTGCTGCCTGGCTCGGAGAATGATTTGTTGATGGTGCGTCCGCTGGGGGGCACCGAAGATGAAATGACGGGGTTATTGCCCGCGCTGGAACCGGTCGCGCCCGCGCAGTTCGCCCTGCCTGATCCGGCGCAGCACGGCGATTACCGTTCGTGCCGTCTGCTACGCGATGCGGTGCGGCTGGGTTTTCGTTCCAGCGCCGGGCCGTTTCGCTCCTTTGCGCGGCTGGCGGTTGAACCTCGCCCCTACCAGCTTGTGCCATTGCTGCTCGCGCTCAAACTCGACCCCGTCAGGATGCTGATTGCCGATGACGTCGGCATCGGCAAAACGATTGAAGCCTGTTTAGTCGCGCGGGAACTGCTGGATCGTGGCGAGATCGAACGGTTGGCTGTGCTCTGTTCGCCGCAGCTTGCTCCGCAATGGCAGAGCGAGTTGCGCGACAAGTTCCACATCGAGGCCGAAGTCGTGCTGCCGGGCACGGCCACGCGGCTAGAGCGGAATTGCCGGTTGAACGAATCGCTATTTGACCGCTACCCGTTTGTCATCGTCTCGACCGACTTCATCAAATCCGACCGGCGCCGTGCGGAATTTCAACGCACGTGCCCGGAATTCGTCATCGTGGACGAAGCGCACACCTGCGCGTATGGCTGGGAAGCCCGTGGCGGGCGGCATCAACGCTACGACCTGCTTAAAGCCGTGGCAGCCGATCAACAGCGCCATCTGGTGCTGGTTACGGCCACGCCCCACAGCGGCAACGAGACGGCGTTTCGCTCGCTATTGACCTTGCTCAATCCGGAATTCGCTAGCCTGCCGGATGAACTGATGGGCTCCGCCAACGAACATCACCGCCGCCGCTTGGCTGCGCACTTCATTCAGCGCAAGCGGGGCGACATCCTCCGCTACCTTGAAACCGATACACCTTTTCCCGAACGTGAAGAGAGAGAGCAGGGCTATAAACTATCGAAGGAATACAAACTGCTTTTCGAGCGCGTCTTGAACTATGCGCGCGAAATCGTCAGCGGTGATCACGGCAAAGATCATCGCCAACGTGTGCGCTGGTGGTCGGTGTTGGCGCTGCTTCGCTCACTGGCTTCAAGCCCTGCCGCCGCAGCCGCCACGCTGCGCACTCGCGCTGCCAGCGCCGATACCGAAACCATTGAAGAAGCAGACACGATTGGCCGCCGCACTGTGCTTGATCTGACGGACGATGAATCCATCGAAAGCGCCGATCTGACGCACGGCAGCGATTTGGGCGATGAAACCGATGAAGAGAAGAAGAACCATCGCCGGTTGCTGGAGATGGCGCGCGAGGCCGATGCTCTGATGGGCGCAAAGGATCAGAAGCTTCAGAACGTCATTAAGATTGTCAGCGAGTTGGTCAAGGAAGGTTTCCATCCGATTCTGTTCTGCCGCTTCATCCCGACGGCGGAGTACGTCGCCGAAGAGTTGCGCAAAAAACTGCGCGGCGTTGAAGTTGTTGCCGTTACCGGCAAGCTCCCTTCGGACGAACGCGAAGAGCGCGTGAATCAACTCGCGCAATCCGAACAGCGCGTCCTGGTCTGCACAGACTGTCTGAGCGAAGGCATCAATTTGCAGGATCACTTCGACGCCGTCATCCATTACGACCTGTCGTGGAATCCGACGCGCCACGAACAGCGCGAAGGCCGCGTGGATCGCTACGGACAGCAAAAATCGCATGTGCGCGTGCTGACCTATTACGGCCTGGACAATCAGATTGACGGCATTGTGCTGAACGTCCTGATCAGCAAGCACAAGAAGATTCGCAGTTCGCTCGGCATCTCCGTCCCCGTCCCGGTGAACACCGATCAGGTCATCGAAGCCATCTTTGAAGGGCTGCTGCTGCGCGGCAAGAAAGGCACGCCCGAAGAACAGATGGTGCTTTTCGAGGACTTTATGAAGCCCAAGAGGGAAGAGCTTTACGGTCAGTGGGAAGCTGCCAAGGATCGCGAAGAAAAGCTCTCGCAGACGATGTTTTCGCACAGGCCGATCAAGGTGGAAGACGTTGCCCGGGAGTTGCAGGCCGTGCGTTCCGCTATTGGTTCCGGCGTTCAGGTCGCCGCGTTTACAAAGGATGCTCTGCGCAGCAGCCAGGCCATCGTGTCTGAACAGAACAATGCAGTGCGATTTGATCTGGCGGAAACGCCCCGCGCCTTGAAAGAAGCGGTTGGAATAGAAAGCGACCAGTTCACGGCTCGGTTTGAATTGCCCGTCACAGACGGCCAGCTTCACCTCAACCGCACGCACCCGATTGTCGAAGGGTTGGCGACCTACGTGATGGATACGGCGCTTGATCCGTTGGGCAAGACAATCGCGCATCGCTGCGGCGTCATCCGCACGGGCCTGGTTTCCCGCCGCACGACGTTGCTGCTGGTTCGTTTCCGTTATCACATCATTACCAAACGCGGT
>CAZXHW010000255.1:0-9660 GCA_964639915.1 uncultured Heliomicrobium sp. | reverse complement strand
GCCAGGGCGGTGGCGGAGGTTTTGGCGGCGGAGGCAACGCAGGAGCGGCACAAAACGGCCAAGCCACAACGCAAAGTGGCACCAGCCAGGATTTCGTCAAAAAAGAAGAGCGCGCATTGATTGAAGCCGTCAACGAGCGCGTAAAAAATCGCGAAGAACTGGAAGCCAAGCGCAAGCAGCGAGAAACCCGGAAACCGTTTTCGCCTCCTGCTGGCCAGTCAGTGGGCAATTTGTCTCTTTCGCCAGATGGGAAATACATAATTACCACTGTGTTCCAACCGGCAACAGGTACAAAAAACATCATCGTTCCAAACTACGTCACAGATTCCGGTTACACAGAAGACATTCCCGGTCGCAGCAAAGTTGGCGATGCGCAAGGACGCAGCCGGTTGGCGATTCTCTCTGTTAAAACCGGCGACGTAAATTGGGTAGAGCACGGTCAGAAACAAGCGGCTGCGCCATCTGCTCCAGCCTCAGAGGCTAGCCGCCAAGGTGGCCCTTCTGCTTCACAGCAGAACCAGGCGCAAGGCCAAGGTCGGCGACCGCAAGAGCGTGACCGTGATGTGCAAATCGCCAACGCGCAATGGTCAGAGGATAGCCAGCACGCAGTTGCTTTGGCTCGCGCGGCGGACAACAAAGATCGCTGGATTTTGGTGATTGATCCGGCGACGGGTAAAACAAAAGTTCTGGATCATCTGCACGACGACGCCTGGGTTGGCGGCCCTGCCTCATTCACGTTGGGCTGGTTGCCGGATAACAAGACAGTTTACTTCGGCTCGGAACGTGATGGCTGGTCGCATTTGTACACAGTTTCAGTTGATGGAGGCGAGCCAAAACAACTAACTTCCGGCAAATTTGAAGTGTCCGACGTGCGCTTGTCTCAGGACAAAACCAAGTTCTTCTTCACGTCCAGCGAAGGCAGTCCCTTCGAACGGCATTTGTACTCAATGCCTGTTGGCGGTGGCGAACGCACGCGCATTACAACCATGTCCGGCAATAATGACGCAACGATTTCGCCGGATGAAACCACGTTGGCGATTATTCGTTCGTCCAGCAATCGTCCGCCGGAAATTTATATTGCGCCGAACAAACCAAACGCTTCGGCAAATGAAATCAAACAAGTGACGACTTCACCAACAGAAGAATGGCTGAGTTACAACTGGGTTGAGCCGCCAATCGTGACCTTCAAAGCGCGTGACGGCGCCGACGTGCCCGCACGTTTGTACAAACCCGCAAATTGGAAAAAAGGCGGCCCGGCGGTGTTCTTCGTTCACGGAGCTGGCTACCTGCAAAACGTTCACAAATGGTGGAGCAGCTATTTCCGCGAGTACATGTTCCATCATCTGTTGGTGGAGCGTGGCTATCTGGTGCTGGATGTGGATTATCGCGGCTCGGCAGGTTATGGGCGCGATTGGCGAACGGGCATTTATCGCCATATGGGTGGCAAGGATTTGACCGACCACACGGACGCCGCAAAATGGTTGGTTGCCGAACACGGCGTTGATCCCAAACGCATCGGGCTTTACGGCGGCAGTTACGGCGGGTTCATCACGTTGATGGCGATGTTCACCGAAGCCGATGTTTTCGCGGCTGGCGCAGCCTTACGTCCTGTCACCGATTGGGCGCATTACAATCACGGTTACACGGCAAACATCCTCAACGAACCACAAAACGACGTTGAAGCCTACAAGCAAAGTTCGCCCATTTACTTTGCCAACGGACTGAAGGGCGCGTTGCTGATTTGCCACGGCGTGGTGGACGTCAACGTCAATTTCCAGGATTCGGTACGATTGGCCCAGAAGCTGATTGAGCTTCGGAAGGAAAATTGGGAACTGGCCATGTATCCGGTCGAAGATCACGGTTTTGTTCAACCGAGCAGTTGGGCGGATGAATACAAACGCATCCTGAAATTGTTTGAAACGAACCTGAAGCCTGTTTCAGCCCCAACAGCGGAGGCTCCGATGACAAAACGCAAATCAGGCAAGTAAACCGATTGCCAGGTCAATTTATGAAACGAATTGGAATTTTGATCTCCGGTCGTGGGTCAAACATGCTGGCGTTGGCGGATGCGGTCAGAGAAGGCCGCATCCCCGACGCCGAAGTTGCCCTGGTCATCAGCAATGTTGAAACTGCGGCAGGCTTGGTGCGCGCGCGCGAATTCGGCATCCCCACCTTCTTTCACAGCCATAAAGGTTGCTCACGCGAAGAGCATGATCGCGTGATGGCTGCGGAATTGCGCCGCGCCGAAGTAGATTTGATTTGTCTGGCTGGCTACATGCGATTGTTGTCCCCTTGGTTTAGCCGGGAATTCGAGCATCGCATTTTGAACATTCACCCTTCTCTGCTTCCTGCGTTTCCCGGACTGAATGCTCAGCAACAGGCGCTGGATTACGGTGTCAAATTTTCAGGCTGCACGGTTCATCTGGTTGACGAAGAACTGGATCACGGCCCCATCGTCAAACAATCCGTTGTTCCGGTTTTGACTGCAGATACGGAGGAAACTCTTTCCGCTCGTATTCTTGCCGAAGAACATAAAACTTACGCCGAAGCCGTCGCGCTGCTGCTCAGCGGCAAATTTCGCATTGAAGACCGGCGCATCGTTGAACTCTGATTCCTGACTGCCACACGCCGCTAAAAATCTCTTGGCCAAAATGAGACGTTTCGCTTCAGGTTCCCGCTTACAGAAGTGGCGGGGAACAACTCAGCATTATCAGCATCCGCCCAGCAAACGTGGAGTCTCAGCAATGTTTACAGTCAAATCAGAAAGCCCAAACGTCATCAGTAAATTGATCTTGTCGGAAGCGACGCTCGGAATTTTTGGCGTGGTGGTATTGGTTGTCATGTTGTTTTTTGCTTTTGCGGGAACGGCGTCGGAAACCACCAAACAACAAAACGCCAAGGCGCACCAGAGCAGGCCTGCGGATTCAAGCGTTATGGCTAGAAACATGAAAGGTGTTAGATAAGGTGGTTGCGGTAGGAAATCGGCTTTTGCGTCCTCAGCCTTCCACTTTCAATTCGTTGATCAGCCGGTGCAGGTATTGACGGCTGATCTTCAACCGGTGGGCGGCTTCGGAACGTGAAGCGTTACATTCGCGCAAGGCTTGGGCAACCAGTTGCCGTTTGAAGTTCTGAATCGCAGTTTCAAAAGACAGTTCCGGAGGCAGCAAACCGTTGACCAATTCCAGTTGAGGAACGGCAGTCTGCTTCGGAGCGTTTTGAACGGTGTTCTCAATCGCCAGTACTTTTGCAGGCAGTAAACTTTCATCCAACACGGATGACTGGTTAATGACAACGGCCCGTTCGATCACATTTTCCAGCTCGCGAATGTTGCCCGGCCAGCGATACGAAACCAGACGATCTTGAAAACTTTGCGAAGCATTCGCAGGCTGTTTGCCATGTTTGGCAGAAGCTTTCAGAGCGAAGTGACTGGCCAGAAT
This sequence comes from uncultured Heliomicrobium sp., assembly GCA_964639915.1. GTDB lineage: Bacteria > Acidobacteriota > Blastocatellia > RBC074 > RBC074 > RBC074. The sequence continues at coordinate 6,223 of CAZXHW010000255.1, read as the reverse complement.
CGGAATGTCTTCGGGGCGTTCGCGCAGCGGCGGCAATTCCAGATTGATGATATTCAGCCTGTAATACAGGTCTTCGCGGAATTGTCCGGCTTCAATCATCTCTTCCAGATTGCGATTGGTCGCTGCAATCACACGAATGTCCACTTTGAGTTTTTGCTGCCCGCCCAGCCGCTCGAACTCGCGTTCCTGCAAAACGCGCAACAATTTGACTTGCATTGACGGCGACATCTCGCCGATTTCATCCAGGAACAACGTGCCGGTATCCGCCAGCTCAAACCTGCCTTGGCGGCGAGTCGCAGCTCCGGTAAAGGCGCCTTTTTCGTGGCCAAAAAGTTCCGATTCGACCAGCGTTTCCGGCAGCGCCGCGATGTTGCAGGCAATGAACGGCGCACGAGCACGCGGGCTGATGTTGTGAATGAACTTGGCCAACATTTCCTTGCCGGTGCCTGATTCGCCCGTAATCAACACGGTGGCACTGGTTTCAGCTACGGCGCGTGCCTGGTCAATCACGCGACGCAATGAAGGACTGGACCCGACAATGCCCTGCTGCCAATCGCCGCCCCGGCGCAGTTCGTTGCGTAAATCCAGATTCTCTTTCTGAAGCTGGTAATACTGTGCGGCCAGCCGAACGACAATTTCGACTTCCTTGACGTCAAATGGTTTTGTGAAAAGGTTGTGCGCGCCTCGATCAACGACTTGCAAAGCCGTCTCGTGATCTTCGTCGCCGGTGATGATGATGACTGGCAGCAACGGGTTGAGCTTATGAACCGATTCCAGAATCGCCAAGCCTTCACTGATGTCGTGCAAGGAAGGCGGCATACGCAGATCGCTGAGCACCACGTCAATGGATTCTTTTTCAACAAGCGCCAATGCTTCGACGCGCGAAGAAGCCTCCAGAACGCGGTAATTGTCTTCCAGCGCCCAGTAAAGCTGCTTCCGCACGGATTCCTGATCATCTACGACTAATATGGTTTGTTTGGGTTGATCGGGCATAAAGTTACTACTTGCTCAGACTGCCATCATTCTGATCAGACTGTTGCCACTTGCGCTTCCGCTTTCTGCTCTTCGACTTGCTGAGGCAGCACAATTCTAAATTCAGTTCCAACATCAACCTTGCTGCTGACGTCAATGCGTCCACCGTGTTGTTCAACGATGTCACGGCAGGAATACAGTCCTAAACCAATTCCTTTTTTCTTGGTCGTTGCAAACGGGTGGAAAAGCCGCTCGCGAACGAAATCTTCAGTCATCCCTTTGCCGCTGTCAGCGACGGCAATAATGGCATTGCCGTTATCCTGTTTAGTAGCCACACGCAACGAACCGCCATTGGGCATCGCCTCCAGTGCATTAATCACCAGGTTTTCAATCACGCGCTCAATTGCTTTGCCGTCCACATTGGCATTCAACTCCGGCATAAGCTGCGTCGAAACCTGGTATTTGTTGGCGGCTTGCGCGGCAGTGCGGTTCAAAACGCGTTCGCAAAGCTGTGTCAGATTCGATTTTTCGCGAATCCGTTTGGTCGGCGTTCGCGGGTCAGACAGTTTGGAAACCAGACCCTGCAGATTGTTGACGGTTTCAGACAGCGTCCGCATCGCATCTTCGCGGAAGCCTTCGCGGTTGAACTTGCGCTCCATGTTATTGACCAGCAGCGAGAGCGACAAAATCTGGTTTTTCAGGTCGTGCGTCAGCACAGCCGACAACCGAGCGAAAGATTCAAACTGCTTCTGCTCGCCTTCTTTGCGAATCATTTCTCGCAACCGGCTGGCCATCCGATTGAAGGATTCAGCCAGCACGCGGGTTTCATCTTTTGCCTTGATCTTGATTTGATAGCCCAGATTGCCAGTCGCGATTGCGCGCGCGCCGCGCGTCACTCTGCGGATTGAATCTGTAATGCTGCTGATCAGGTAATACAATGTCAGCATTGCCACAATCACCAACAGCATGGTTAACGCCAGCAACACATAGCTGGAAAATTCAATGTAGTCCAATGCACCACTGTAATTTTCGACCATAAAGATCGAAAGTTGTGGACTGGCCTCATGCAGCCGATGTCGCACCAACCAGGGAGCCCAATCATCTTGAACTTTCGCCCCCTTATCCACGTCCTTTTCCTTAATCAGAAATGCCATCGGACGTTGAAGCTCTCGAAAGGCTTCCATGTAAGGTCGGCCTTGTTTGGTCGCATCTGCCGCGTAAATCACTGTTCCCTGGGCTGTCAAAACAATGGCTTCCGGGGTGGAATTACGCGCTTTTCCGTTCTTGACTGCCGGGCGTGGCCCAACGGCTTCAGCGACCAATTGATCAGCACGCATTTTCAAAACCAGCGCAGAAGTAATGTTATTCCCTTCATCCCGAAGTGGAGCAATTAGATACAGGCTGGCTCCGTCAGATTCTGTTTGAATCTCTGTGGTAAAAACGACATCCGAGGCCGCCTCGGCAAAGCTGGTGGGCATGGCAATTCTGTCATCGGCAGAAAAATTTGCCGTGTAAGGCTTGAGCAGTCCATTAGCTTCCGCCTGAACTTCAAGTTTGTGCAATGGAACGCCTTGCCGGTTCACGATGACCAAGGCTGAATACTTTTGTTGATTGGCAATCAGAAAGGTGGCGAGATCAACATTTAGAGAACGATCCGGAGTTGCTTGTGCGCTTTGCTGCACTGTACGAGCATAGCTTTGCAACAATGGATGTCGTGTCAATTCCAGAATCTGGGCTTTGTGCGCCGCTAGATTTTGATCAATCTGATCGGAAATCTCACGCGCCCGGTAAATCAGTTCGTTGCTCAAAACTGACTTGATACTGGTAACCGCCGTGTCCTGCCAGCGCGCCCAGAGCAAAAACATCGGGACGATGATGAATGCAAAAAAAATGATGACAAGCTTAGCGCGAATCGCCATAGAAATAAGTCGCCTGCTCGAAAAAAGTGCTGAGCTAAGTATGAAGAATCAGCTTTTCAGCAAAGGCGGATGCTACACCCAAGCTGAGAAAGCTGTCAAAAAATGATCTGCGATAGGGAAACGAGACGGTCTGTAGATGTTCGCCAAGCTCTTTTGGGTTGCTGTCGCTTCTTTCTAACTTCAATTGCCAGAATCAGTAAAAGAAGTCACTGTTTGGCTGCGGCTTCAGCAGGTTTGTTCGCATTTTCCGCTTTGAAAGCGTCGTCTTTCAACTGCACATTAAAAACAGCCTCAACGACCTTGCGCTCTTCAATTAATTTGTCGTCCTGATACACCATCGTAATGTAGGGCACCAAGGTGTTTTGGATGATATGGAAATCCTTGAAGTAAAGCCGGTATTTGGACGCTTCAGCCTGCCCATCTGCTTTTTCTTCATAATTAAGGTAAAGAATGCGCCCTGAATTCCGGCTGACTTCGTATCGGGTGCGGACGCCATCCGGCATAACCAGATCAATCACGTCCATCTGTAAATTGCCGAGCTTTGTGTTGGCGACATATTCAAGCTTGGCTTCATTTTCTTTGTACCGCAACAAGGCTTCATAACTATGAAGATGAGCCTTGTGAAATCCTTTTGCCACGTCCTCACTCGGCTTTTGGATTTCGCCGTCATGGATGTTCCAAGTGTCCTTGCCGTCAAACCCGAGAATGTACTTCGTTCCGGGCAATTCCAATTCAACAATCCGCAAATCATCTTTCATCTTTTCTTTGCGGATGAATTTGGCGATGGTTTTGCCTTCGCGAGCCCCTTCAGGAGAGATGAACTTGACCAGCGCCCGCAATGTGCCATTGCGCTGAACCGCATAAAGACCCGCTCTGCTGCCGTAAGCCAGAATCGCTCGCTCGGCAACTTCTTCCGGCTTGGGAATTTTTTCCGCGTTGACTTCTTCTGTACGGCTGAGCAACGCCCCCAGGCTCAAAGACAGCACGACGCCTGCAAATACGGCCCAGCGCATTTTCCCACGAACATTCTTAAAAGACATTTGAGTTGACACCTCTAATCACGAAACCTAAACTTCGCTGTTTAATTTGGGCAGATGATAGCTCACTGTGGCTGGCATTCGCCAGTCCCCCCAAGTTCCGTAGCTCTAAACAAGGTTCCCGGGGGCGGTTCGATCAAACCATGCTTTGAACGGTTAGAACCTGACAAACGCGCAATCAACATCCATATTTCTTTCCGTATTCATAAAAATTCGGCTCGAATCGCATTCAGCCGTACCGCGATTTCGAGCAATCATTAACGTAGTAGTTCTGAGAAGGAGCCAAAACATGAAAATTGGAATTCTGGTCGGCATGGAAAACACCTTTCCACCGGCATTGATCGAAAAAATTAACAGCATGGACGCGGGCATCACCGCCGAGTACATCAAAATCGGCGGCGTCAAAATGGGCGAAGCCACCGAATACCGAGTCATCTTCGACCGCATTTCTCACGAAATCCCATTCTATCGTTCGTATCTTAAAAACGCGGTGCTGAACGGTGCCATTGTCGTTAACAATCCGTTCTGGTGGTCGGCGGATGAAAAGTTCTTTGGCTTTTCTCTGGCCACAAAGCTGGGCTTGGCAGTGCCGAAAACGATTCTGTTGCCGCAAAAGGCCTACATCAAGGGCGTGACCGACGCCAGCTTGCGCAATCTGGAATTTCCGCTGGATTGGAACGCCATCGTTGACCATATCGGTATGCCCGCGATTCTGAAACCGCACGACGGCGGAGGCTGGCGCGATGTGTACAAAGTAGATTCGCTGGAAGAATTGTGGCGCGATTACGACCAGACCGGCACGCTGGCAATGACCTTGCAGGAGTTCATTGACTTCACCGACTACGTCCGCTGTTATTGCGTAGGCCGCAAAGAAGTTCTGATCATGCCGTACGATCCGAAAAACCGCCGCTACTTGCCGCAGGAAGCCTTGGAGCATTACTCACCCGAAATGCTGGATCGCATTACGCGCGACACGATTCTGATCAACGAAGCGCTGGGTTACGACCTGAACACCGTCGAATTCGCGATCAAAGACGGCGTGCCGTACGCGATTGATTTCACCAACCCTGCGCCCGACGCTGACATCTGGTCTGTCACCGAGCCTTATCATAACTGGGTGACAAACGCCGTCGCCAACCTGTTGGTGGATTACGCCAAGAACGGCCAACCGACAGGGCAATACCACCGTTGGTATAAATGGCTGAACCCGGAAACAGTCTCCACGGCAGCTTCAACCGCTGGCCACGTGGCGCAAACGCTAGTTGCAGGAGTCGAACAAATTGCGCACACGGCTTCGAACGTGTTGTCCGAAGTGATTGACCAGATCACCGAACCCATCAAACCCAAGCGCGCTCGCAAGCCTGCTGAGAAAGAGACCAAGGCAGCTCCCAAAGCTGCCAAAAGCGCGACGAAAGCGACTAAATCCACGAAGAAGAGTTAGTTAAAATTTGGCACGCTGTAAATGCCAAGATAAACAACAAAAGGCTCTAGCAAGAGATTGTCTGAGCCTTTTTCTTTCTGCCTTCGACATACACATTAAGGCAGCTTCGCCAATCGGTCACGCGCCACATTCGCCTCGTTCGTTTGCGGGGCCATTTCGGCGGCGCGTTGATATTTTTGTTTGGCTTCTGCGGTGTTGCCTACTTGTTCCAAGGCTTGCGCAAGACTGAGCATCCCTTGTTGATGTTGCGGTTGGGCGTTGGTCAGTTGCGTCAGAATGGCGATGGCTTCCTGGGTTCGATTGGTTTTTCGGTACACTTCGCCAAGGGTGTACAGCATCACAGGATTGCCGGGCTGCGTTTTTCGAACTTGTTCCAACTGCTCTTCGGCTTCTTTCAATCGGTTCTGGTTGTTCATAACCGTCGCCAGATTGATGCGCGGTTCAGCGTAATCCGGTTTGTAATTCAGCGCGTTTCGATAGGCGGCTTCGGCTTGTTGCAGCTTGCCTTGTTGCTGGTACACCCAGCCAAGGTAGTAATGCGCTTCGGTGTAATTGGCCTGTTCGGCGACGGCTTGCAGCAATGGCGATTCGGCTTCGGCAAATCGGTTTTGTTTGGCAAGCGAATCAGCCCAGTTGTAAAGCGTTTGCGTGTAGCGCGCTCCATTAGCGACGGCTTGACTGTAATACCTTTCCGATTCAACGAAGTTGTTTCGCTTATAGTAAATGTCGCCCAGGTTCGACATGGCGTCGTAATAATCGGGCTTGGCGGCGATAGCTTGTTTGTAATGCTTCTCTGCTTCCGCCGGGTTGTCGTGATTCGAGTAATACGCAGCCAGATAGTTCTCCAGGAATGG
>CAZXHW010000254.1:0-9664 GCA_964639915.1 uncultured Heliomicrobium sp. | reverse complement strand
TCATGCCTGCGATCGGTGGGCAGCTCCGGTTTGAGAAGCACATTCAGGGCAGCGGTTTGTGAGTCCGTCGAAACCAGATTTCCCGCAAACATCCTGTCGGTGGTTGCGACTGCGCGCGCTTCGTCAATCCGCTGTTTGTCTTCTAAAGATTTCGGAATCAAATTTTCGAGTGATACGCCATCACTTTGGCTGCGCGCATATGGAACGTTGACCAGGCTCAGGACTTCGTTTACACCTTTGATGCGTTCGATTTGTTCGTGAAGCTTTTTCAGGCGGGCCAAATTGGCAGGAGCAAAAACATCATCACAAACAACCGCAATCAACAAATAATCGTCGGCTCCAAAATGTTTGCGCGCTTCTTCAAAATCACGCCGCTCCTGGCTGTTTTCAGCGACGAAACTCAACGGCGAAACATCCAACGTCATCCCTCGCCGTAAACCAAAGCCGAAAACAACTGTCAGAAGCAAAACAATCGCGATAATCAGCCGGGGGTGAGTGACAACAAAACGAGTCATGCTTCAGTAACCTTCTATTTGCCGGATTCCCTTTTGTTGCTTGCGTCGGTGATGAAATTCTTCAGATGCTGTTCCGTAAAAAGCTTGTCGGACAATCCCTGGTTATATTCAATCTTCCTTGTTTCCATTTTCAGCTTCAGTTTTTGGGCAACATCTTCAATCGCGATCTGGGTCAAGGTCATGTAGTTCTGGATCGTTTTCATCTCCCGGACCACCAACTTTTTGACCAATTCGTCGTTCTCTCCAAACAATTCAAAGCTGGAGGGAGATTGATCTGCTTCGCGGAAATACCCGACGATCCGAGGGAACACCAGATTGAAATCCGGCTGCGCTTGAAACACGACTTTGATGAATGACTGTCCGTCTGTGGTGACTCTTTCACCCGCATCGTGCGTATAGTGGCCAAGCTCCATGCCCAGCAGTTCCTGAACCGTGACTTTTGCGCCTTGAAACCCAAGCGGGCGTGACGAATTCAGTTTTGCCAGCTTATTCAGTCCCGCCAGATAGGAAAACGCTTCGGTCGGTTTTTCGTCTTCTTCAATCGCCAAAATTGCCTTGTCAGAATCTTCTTTTGGAGAAAGCACTCGCAGAAAGGTCGAAGCCCCTGTCGCGGAATATTTGCGCTGCAATTGGACTTCAACAGTACTTTGCTTGCCGCTCTCGGTTTCGGAAGTAATGCGCATTTCAGCGACAAAATCCTTGCACCCATCTTGCGTGGTCATGCGCTTGACCAGCTTGCCGATGTCCGGCAACGGAGCCTTGTCAGCGCCAGGCTTTGATTCGGCGGCGGAATTTGCATCGCCAGAGGGCGCAGCGTCCCGACAAGCGCACATCAACAGGCTTAGAAATAGCAGGCCTGCACAAATTCGTCTCAACATTTCATATTCTCCAGAATAAAAACAGAATGATTTACGAACCGTCACCAATCATCCAGGCATGAGGAACCAACACGCCTTTCCCCTGCCATCCTTTCGGGTACAACCTTCCGGTCTGATAAAAATCGCCGTCTATGACCGGAAGCTCCACCACTTTATGAAGCCAGTCTTCGACAATCCCATTCACTTCCAAAAATAACGTCACCAGATAATTACTTTGCGTCAGCGGCAATTGCGGAATCACACAGCGAACAGTGCCTTTCGGCGGCAAATTGACAGGCGTAGCAATTACCAACTCACTTGAGAAATTGATCAGCGCCTGTCCCAGCGTGTCGTAAACGGCGACCGAAGCGCGGCAACGCGGCAACGCGGTCGTTTCGGTGGATTCATAATCCAATCGAATGACCAAGGGCTTTCCGGATACTCCCTGAGCTACTGGATTGCCTGACAGATCTTCAAATGAAACTTTTGTGAAACGAACCCGGCCATTTCCTTCACGATGCCTGTATTCGGTCAAGTCTCCCAAAGTGCCGAGCGTAACGCCTTTCAAATAGCCGCTGACTGCTGATTCGATGGAACCATCCATCGTCACCTTGCCTTCTTCCAGCAAAATCCCCCGCGGGCATAACCCCAGCAGCGCGGCAGTGTTATGACTGACAAACAAAATCGTTCGGCCTTCTTTGGAAACCTCGCTCATTCTGCCCAGGCATTTTTGCTGAAACGCCGCGTCCCCAACCGCCAAAACTTCATCAATCAGCAAGACTTCCGGCTCTAAGTGCGCGGCCACCGCGAAAGCCAACCGAACATACATCCCGCTGCTGTATCGTTTTACCGGCGTGTCAACGAACCGTTCAATCTCGGAAAACGCGACGATTTCGTCAAACTTTCTCAGAATCTCAACGCGGCTCATGCCCAGAATCGAACCGTTCAGGAAGATGTTTTCGCGTCCGCTCAGTTCCGGATGAAAGCCCGTGCCGACTTCCAGCAAGCTCCCAACACGGCCATAAATCTCAATCTTTCCCGCTGTGGGCTCAGTGACTCTGGAAATTACTTTCAGCAGAGTGCTTTTGCCCGCACCATTGCGGCCAACTATGCCGACTATTTCTCCCGGATGAATTTCAAAACTGACTCCATCAAGCGCCCGAAAATCCTCTCCATTCTTCCCGGCTTTCGAGCCGTTTTTAGAAAACGGGTTCAGGCGGCGAGCGGAATCCGTGATTGCGTCGCGCAAAGTCCGGCCTAATTCCACACTTGAATCAAGCCGGTAAAGCTTCGAAATATTGTCAGCTTTGACCGCAAAGGGAATTTTCACTATCGAACCGAATCCTGTGGGGATATTTCTGGATAAAGGCGAATAGTTTTATCGCACGCTTACTCTGGCCAGTCAAACTCAAGCGAAAGCCGCACTTTGCCAATTACGAGTTCATCAAATCGGTCAGCATTTCGCGCAAGCCTTCGGGCAAGGGTCTGGCCCGAAACCCTAATTCCCGTTCGGCTTTTGCGCTGGTTCCCAAATACGTTGCGCCTGCTGAAACCCGCAGCGTTTCGGACGAATATTGGCCAGAAATTGGAAGCACTTTTTCGACAAAACTCATCAAAGACGACAGGGCCAGCAGCATTCCGGGCGAAGCCTTGATTCGCGGCGCTTTGATTCCGGTAATGCTTTCCGCAAGCTGCAACGTATCAAACAAAGAACAAACCTGTCCGGCGATGAAGTAGCTTTCGCCGACTCTTCCCTTTTCCATTGCCTGTATGTGTCCGCGCGCTGTGTCGTCAACGTGTGCCCAACAGTAAGCCGTTTTGGCGGGAACCATCGGCAGTTTCCCGGTTAAATACTGCCGGAAAACTTCCGCAATGGCGCTGATGTCGCCTGGCCCATAAGTCACGCCCGGCTGAACAATGACAAGCGGCAATCCAGCTTCGGTCATCGGCAAGGCGACTTCGTAATGCGCACGCCATTTTGTCCGGTCGTATTCGCTCAGATGCTCGCCCTTGAACCGGTAACTTTCATCAACAACTTTTCCGTGAGTATCAGAATTCACCGCCAGCGTGCTGGTGTAGACGCCTTTTGAAATCTGCAATTCCTTCATCAATTCCAGCACGTTCCGAGTGCCGCCGACGTTGATGCGTTCCGCCAGAGATTTGTCCCGCGCACCGATTTTGTACCAGGCGGCGATGTGGAAAACGCCATCAACGCCGGTCATCGGCTGGCGCATGCTTTCCTTGTCTGTAATGTCGCCTTCGACCAGCGAAATTCCAAGCTTCGCCAGTTCCTGTGCCTTTGATTTTGCGCGAACCAGCGCGACGACTTCGTGCCCAGCGTTGACCAATTGCTGGGCGACACGTCCACCGATAAAGCCTGTAGCTCCGGTGATGAAGTATTTCATTCGGATTTGCTCCTGATTATTTCTTCAACCAAGCATCGGAAATCACCGCTTCGACTTCGACGGGCACGCGGAGCAAAAACTCTTTTGCCCCGGCAATCATTTCAAAACGAACGATCTCTTTCACTTCTTCGGCAATGGCGGCATCGCATTCGACAACCAGTTCGTCATGAATCGAGTTGACGATCTGCGCATCCAGCCCCTGCAAGGAATCATCCAGCAATCGCATCGAACGTTTGAAAATGTCTGATGACGTTCCCTGGATCGGCGTGTTTTTGCCCACGCGCCGAAGCGCCGCCTGTTCAGTTCGGTCAGCCGGATCCAGTTTGTATTTCCACATTCGCCCCGAAGCCGTTCTGGATGCTCTTTCTCGTACGGCAGTTTCGGCAGCGTCGTGCAGCCATCGGGCAACGCCGGAATAAGCGTCGAAATACCGTTCAATCAACCCTTCCGCTTCTTTGACTGATGATCCAATGCGTCCTGCCAAACCTTCTGCGCCCATTCCGTACACCAAGCCGTAATTCAATCCTTTGGCGCTTTCGCGCTGGCGCGGCGAAATATCCGCCAGCGGCACGCCAAACATTTGTGAAGCCGTCGTCCGATGCAAATCGGCTCCGGAATCGAATGCACTCAGCAACGCCTGGTCGGAGGAAAAATCCGACAGAATCCGCATTTCGATTTGCGAATAATCGGCCACGATCAATTTGCGCCCCGCCGGAGCGCGAAAACAGGAACGGTATTCAACCGTGTGCGGAATCTGTTGCAGGCTTGGCGACGAAGTCGTAATGCGCCCTGTCGGCGTTCCAAGCTGCCGAAAATCCGCGTGAAGCCTACCTGTTGCCGGATTGACGTATTCCAGAATGTTTGCGCCGAACGAAGACAAGTTTTTACTCAAACCGCGATGTTCCAGCAGTTGGGCAACGACCGAATGATCCTTCGCCAGCTTGCTTAACGTCCATTCGCGCGTGTCTTCAACAGGAATGCCGATGCGAGTTAGCGCCTCTTTGACCTGTGCCGGGCTGTCCAGGTTGATCGGTTCCACTTCGCCAAACAGATTCATTTGCGCCGCGCCTGCGCCAAGAACTTGCTGAAGTTCGTCTGCGATTGCATCACGCTCGATGGTCATTCGCTGCAGCAAGGCTTTCCAAAGTTCCTCATCCAGATAAACGCCAGCCAATTCCATCCCTGCGATTGCAGGCACCGCGGCGAATTCAAGCTCCGCCGTGACCAGCAAATCCAATTCACCCAATCTCTCTTGCAGCTTTTCGCGCAAAGGCACCAATACCTGAGCGTCGCGCGCGGCATATTGAATTTGATGCTGACTTAACTCGCCCGCCCAATTGCTGAGTTGCGCGTCTTTGTTGAGCGATTGATTCAAATAACGACCGACGACCGGTTCAAGGCCGTGACGATCATTTTCATCCCCAGCCGATGCCAAAACACTGGCCAGATAGGTGTCGAAAATGCCGTTCATTCTGACGCCTAGATGCCGCTGCAAAAATTTCCAGTCGAATTTGGCGTTGTGGGCAATCTTGATTGGCTGCGGAGCGGCAATGATTTCCAGCAGCGGAGCCAATTGTTCCGGCGACAATCGAAAACAATCGAAGATGTAAGAATTTTGATCGGTTGCAAGCTGCAACAGCCGAAGCTTTGACGTGTGCGGATCAAGCCCAGTCGTTTCCGTGTCCAAACCAATGACCGGTTGAGCGCGCAATTCGGCGGCAATTTGCGGCACATCCTCAACATCAGTAATCAGTTTGTAATTCACAAACACCTTTCAGGCTTTTTGGGCTATCGCCGCTCGTCGTATTCTGACGCACGACGACCTGGAGTACCGGCCTGTTGATTGCGGAAGAAAAACACCAGCACGATCCCGGCAATGAATCCGCCAACGTGTGCCATATAGGCTACGCCGCCACTTTCGCCACGCGTAGACAATTGCCCAAAACCTCCCCAAAACTGCAATACTCCCCACAACCCAATGGCGATCAACGCCGGAACTTCAACGATGCCTCGCCCTATCAAAACTTTTACGGACTGATGAGGAAAAAGGACAAGATACCCACCCAGCACGCCGGCAATCGCGCCGGATGCTCCCAGATTCGGAATTCGCGAGTTTGGGCCTACGACAATTTGCGCGACGCTGGCCACCAAACCGGTCAACAAATAGAAAATCAGAAATTTGACATGGCCCATTCGATCTTCGACGTTGTCGCCGAAAATCCACAGGTAAAGCATATTGCCGCCGATGTGCATCAAGTCACCGTGCATAAACATCGCAAACAGCAATGTCAGATAAATTGGCCAGGGGCCTGGAAAAAGCTGGATTTGCCCGCCGCCGACAGGATAAATGCCGACCAGGTCGCGGCCACTGGTGATTTCGGCAGGCACATAACTATACCCGTAAGTGAAGGCCGGATTCATGGTTTGGTAAATGAACAGCAACACATTGACGGCAATCAACGCATACGTCACTACAGGCATGATCCGCCGTTGTGAATTATCGTCACCAATTGGAAAAAGCATCATCTCTCCAAATTCAGAATTCTAAATGATGAACAACTCGACCCAGTTACTTTCATCCTTCATCATTCCGCATTCATCAATCATCTGGTTCCCCATTTCAGTTTTCGCCTCAGCACTTCGAAATAATTGCGATTCCTTGGGCGAACCAGATCAAAGGTTGTTTGGCTGCGCAAAACATGAACTTGATCGCCAGACTGCAAATTGATTTGTACTTGGCCGTCAATTGTCAGCAGCACCCCATCGTTGGCTTCGGGGAAGATCAGCTCCACTAGACTTTCACCGGGAACGACAACAGGACGATTCGACAGGGTGTGCGGGCAAATCGGTGTTAACAGTATTGCCGACATGCTGGGATGCACAATCGGCCCTCCAGCAGAAAGCGAATAGGCAGTAGAGCCTGTCGGCGTCGCCAGAATCATCCCATCGGCGCGAAAACCGTTCACGAACATTCCGTCAATGCGGCATTCCAGTTCAATCATTCGCACGGTGGAACCCAAGTTGATGACGGCTTCGTTCAGCGCGCGATGGGACACAACCACCTGATCGTTCCTGACCAGCTTTACCTCCAGCAACATTCGTTGATCCAAAAAGAAACTGCCTTCACGCAAATCCTCCAGCACCGGAAACAATTCGTCTCTCGTAAATTCGGTCAGATAACCCAGCGAGCCTAAATTGACGCCAAGAACTGGAACCTGCCGCTGGCCGATAAAACGCGCCACCCCCAACATCGTGCCATCGCCGCCCAGTGAAACCAGCAAATCAACATCTTCCGCCAATTCGCCATCTTCTTCAGCCAAGGGAACCACTTCCCCCACTTCGTTTGCCGAACGAATTTTCATCGAAATGCCACGCGCTTCGCACCACACGCCAAGCTCGCGCGCCAATTCCCAAGCTTCAGGTTTGTTCGGCCCGATAGCGACACCAATGGTTTTCAGTTCTATAGATGACATTCGATTGTTTGACTCACAAATGCTGAGTGATTTTACACGCTGGCGACGCTCTTTCAGCCAAGCTGCCGCAAAACGTTCGACAAATTTAGCAGGCCAACTTCCACGTCTTCTGGCTTGACAGCAAAGCCAAGCCGGAAATGCTGCGGCGCTTCAAAGAATTTTCCAGGCACGATGGAAGTTTCAAGCTGGCGCAACTGATCGTGCAATGGCTGTGCGTCGGCCTGATGTTTCAGTTTTGGAAACACAATCATCGAGCGCGGCGGCACCACACATTCCAGCAAGTCTTCGTGCTGGCGCAAAAACTGGTGAACCAGTTTGATGTTCGATTCAATCATCGCTCGTGTGCGGGCTTGCAGCTTTTCCAATTGGTGGAAAGCCGCAACCGATAAAGTATCACTTGGCACAGAACCGACAGAGCCAAACAGATCGTTTAGCCTTCGCATTCTTTCTGCCAATTCCGGGTTGCACAAAATCCAGCCGCAACGTAACCCGCTCAAGCCATAACTTTTGGTCAAACTGCTGGTCGTGATGAACTGAGGGCCGAGCGTTGCGACACAAGGTTCGGCGTCTTCAAACAAAATATCGCGATAGACCTCATCAACCATCACGTAAGCGCCAACTGTGTCGGCCAATTCACCGATCTGTTTCCAAGTGCTGCTTTCTACTGCTACGCCGCTCGGATTATGAGGACTGGTGATGACGATCAGCTTCGTTCGTGGCGTGATCAATCGCTCTAACTCACCAAGATCAATCTGATAGCCATTCTCAAAGCTGCGCGAAAGGCGTTTTACGTCGGCCCCCAAATAATCAAGCGCCGAAAGAATCGGGTCGTATGTCGGCTGTTCAATCAGAACTTCGTCGCCGCGTTCGACCACCGTCGCCATCGCCAGGAAATTCGCCATCGAAGTCCCTTGTGCTGGAACGACATTCTCTGGCTTCACGCTGTACTTTGCAGCAATGGCTTCTTTCAACGGCGAATAACCTTCATGGTTCGGTCCATTGACGGCAACGTCTTCGAGAGTGATCGTCAGGTCGTTCAAATCACAACCGAGAATTCCACTGTTTGCTAGGTTGTACCGCGCGCCAGCGTGGTACTTCGCCCAAGTCATGTAAACACTGTTTTTCATAGTTACTTCTATTTGTTCCTTATCAGTTGCGGTCCTGATCCAAATCGCTTCCACAAGAAAAATACAGGCACGCCTGCCCCAATAATCAATGCGCCAATTCGCGCATTCTTCCAGTCTGTGATGAAGGTGTTGATGACAATTCCCATCCCAAACAGGATGAACAGAATCGGCACCAGTGGATAAAGCGGCACGGGTTGCGGGCGCGGAGCATCCGGCATTGTGCGGCGAAACACCATCAACGCCGCTCCGGCCAGCGCGAAGAAAATCCAGTCGGCAAAGACCGCATACCCAACCAATTCATCGTACCGATTCGAAATGGCGAAGCACGAAGCCAGAATGCCTTGCAGCAGAATCGCCGCCGTCGGAGTTTGAAACCGTGGGTTCAGCTTGCCGATAAATTTGAAAAAGACGCCATCGGCCCCCATCGCGTAATACACGCGCGGAGCCGAAAGCAGCGCCAAATTCATAAATCCAAAGGTTGAAACGACGATCAAAAAGCTGATGGCTTTGGCACCGAACGGTCCGGCAAGTTTTGCGGCAACATCTGCCGCTGGAGTTTCCGTGGCCGCCAACGCTTCTGCTCCCAGAACATGAACATAGGCAAAGTTCGCGCTGACATAGACCGCGATCACGCACAGCACGCCGATCAAAATCGCTCGCGGTAGATTTCGCAGTGGATCTTTCACTTCTTCAGAAACGAAGTTCAGGTTCTGCCAACCGCCATACGAAAACATCGTGGGAACCAGCCCGGCAAAAAACGCCGAGAGCAGACCAAAGTTTTTCAGATCAGGCGGCGTCATTGGCTGGAACGTGATACCGGATTGTTTCGTTAACAGAAAAGCTCCGACGATCAGTGCTGCAATCGCCAGCGTTTTGCCGAAGGTGATGACGTTGATCAGAATCGCTCCGGGTTTGATGCCCAGCGCGTGAAACGTCGCCAAACCCAATAAAATGGCAATCGCCACTGGCGTCACTAGCTTGCTATCAAATCCGAAAAGCGGTTGCAGGTATTTCGCAAAAGCCACCGCTACACCCGCCGTCGCGCCCGACTGGATGATGAACATCAGCGACCAACCATGCAAAAACGCCACGAGCGGATGAAAGGCTTCGCGGAAGAAAGCGTATTGCCCGCCGACTTTCGGCATAACCGTGCTGAGTTCGGCAAAGACGAAAGCCCCGGCCAGCGCAAACACTCCGCCAGCAATCCAGACCGACAAAATCAGAAAAGGAGTTCCGACTTTCTGCGCGACGATGTACGGGTTGATAAAGATGCCGGAACCGATGATG
>CAZXHW010000253.1:0-9684 GCA_964639915.1 uncultured Heliomicrobium sp. | reverse complement strand
GAGAACCGCCGCCGAACTGAATCCGGAAAACATCATCGTTGTCGTCGGGCACCAAGCCGAGAAAGTCGAAGCCGCTGCCCGATCATCGTTTGCCGATCCCGCAATGGCGGAACGATTGCAGTTCGTCACCCAGGACAAACAACTTGGCACCGGCCACGCCGTCAAATGCGCAACCGACATCATCCAGAAAACTCGGGGCTTGCTGGTGGTGTTTTACGGGGACACGCCAGCCGTCAAAGCCGCAACTCTGCAAAAACTGATCGCCGAACACGAAACGGGCAAACACGCCGCAACGCTGGTGACCATCAAAATTGATCCGCCTCCGGCGTATGGCCGCATCGTTCGTGACGGCGAAAGCAAATTTCTGAAAATTGTCGAACAGCGCGATTGCACGCCAAAGCAAGCGGCCATTACGGAACTCAATCCGGGGTTTTACTGTTTTGATGTTCCGGCCTTGCTGGTTGCGCTGGAAAAACTGACGCCGCAAAACGCTCAGGGCGAGTATTACCTGACCGATGTTCCGCAGCACATGCTGGGTGCCGGATTGTCGGTCGGAACGGTTTTCCATCCTGACGCGCATGAACTGGACGGCATCAACAACCGTGCAGAGCTTGCCGCAATGTGGAAACGAGTCCGGCTGGAAACCTTAAACCGCCTGATGGTGGAAGGCGTTTCGATTGTTGATCCCGATTCAACATACATTGATGCTTCGGTTCAGATTGGCCGTGACACGGTCATTCATCCCCAAGTCATTATCGAAGGCGATTCGCGCATCGGCGCAAACTGCGAAATTCATTCCTGGTCGCACCTGACCAATGTCGAAATCGGCGACGACTGCAAAGTGCTGAACTCCTGCGTGCTGGTGGATACAAAACTCAGCGGCAAAAATTCCGTTGGGCCGTCTGCCCATTTGCGAATGCATACCGAACTTGCCGAAGAAGCCGTCATCGGAAATTTCGTCGAGGTCAAAAAATCTAGGCTTGGCCGCAAAACAAAATCCATGCACCTGACGTATCTTGGTGACGCCACCATCGGCGACCGCGTTAATATCGGAGCGGCGACGGTGACCTGCAATTACGACGGCAAGAACAAAAATCCGACTTTCATTGAAGACGATGTCAAAATCGGTTCGGACACAATGCTGGTCGCTCCGGTTCGTGTCGGTCGCGGTTCGGTTTCAGGCGCAGGCGCTGTCATTACCAAAGACGTGCCGCCTGATTCGCTTGTTGTCGGTATGCCGGCAAAAGTCATCAAAAAGCTGAAAGAATAATCGAAGGAGCTAAACCATGTTTTGCCCTCAATGTGGGGTTCAGGTTGAACAGCAAACGAAGTTTTGCAAGTCCTGCGGACTGAGGCTGGCCGATCACGTGCAGTTGATTGCTGCTTCGCGTGAAACGGAAATTGGCCGAATGAGCCGCGAAGAAGCCAAACGTCAACTGCGCTGGCTGAAGGCCACCAGGTCGTTATTGGGCAGCGCATTGCTGGTGCCGTTGATAATGTTGATGCTTGGTATCGCAGCATCGTCCAGCGGAGGTGATGCGGAAATTGCCGGAATGATCACCTTCTTCCTGACTTGTATCTGGCTGGGCATCAACGGACGGGCGCTTTTCAATCTGTTTCGCGGAGGCTTTTTCAAAACCTACAAGGAACGCCGCGTTCGCGCGGAGGCCGCACTACTGGCGCAGCCAAATGCGCCACTAGCAGTTCCCCAACCGCAGGAACAGTTCAGCTTGCCGCCGGATACAAATCGTATTCAACCCCGAAATGAAGCAGGCAGCATCGCCGAACCCACTACGCGCGAGCTTCGCCACGTGAGCGGAAACTCAGGCTCAATTCGATGACCGACTGAGGCTTGAATCAAATGTATTGTCCCAAGTGCGGCGCTGTAACCGAACAGCAGACGAAGTTTTGCAAGTCCTGCGGATTACGACTGGTTGAGCATGCGCAATTGCTTGACGGTCAGGAGCAAGGTGGCAAGAACAAAAAGCTAATCTGGAAAGGGACGGAGTTTCTGTTGGGCAGTTGGTTAGCAGTGTTTTTGTTCTTTTTGGTGAGCAGCTTGCCGTTTGTTCTATCAGGCGAGCAGGCCATTGCAAATGATTATTCCGACCTTTCGCCGTTTAGGCGAGTTCTTGCGATTCTGATGATGATGGCAATCCCAACTATTATTGGGGGAATAGGGGCGATCTACCTTTTGCGAGGGGGATTTTTCGACAACTTTCGCAAACGAAAAATCGAAGAAGAAATGGAAGAGCTCGAAAAAGAGCTTGAGAAAAAACGCAAAAAGCGGGAAGCCCAAAGTAATTTGAAATTGAATCCATCGGCAATTGCTGCCGAAGCAGTAAGCGCGATTGAAAGCACCACGCGCCAGCTAGAACCAGTTGCGGTAGACACCGGAAAAATCGAAGGAGAGTAAATCAGATGTGTGGAATTGTCGGTTACGTCGGAAATCAGCAAGTTGTCCCCGTTGTCATCGAAGGGCTGCGGCGGCTGGAATATCGCGGCTATGATTCAGCAGGTATTGCCGTCGTCAATCGCGATCACGAGATGCAGGTTCGCCGTGCTAGCGGCAAGCTTCGCAATCTGGAAGAAGTCATTCGCCAAAGTCCGATTCAAGGAGAGTACGGTTTAGGTCACACGCGCTGGGCCACGCACGGACGTCCGACCGAAGAAAACGCTCATCCGCATCGCGACGGCAGCGGACGCATCGTCGTCGTTCACAACGGCATTATCGAAAATTACCTGGAACTGAAACGCGACTTGGTTGCTCGCGGACACGTTTTCAAATCCGAAACCGACACCGAAGTCGTCGCCCATCTGATTCAAAAACACCTTGAGCTGGACAAACAGGCTGATCTGGAAACAGCATTTCGCCGCTCGCTGGCTGAAGTCCGAGGCATTTACGCCTTAGTGGCAATGTCTGCTGATGAACCGGAAAAGATTGTCGCGGCAAGGCTGGGTCCGCCGGTCGTCGTTGGCTTGGGCGAAGGCGAATACTTTGTCGCGTCGGATATTCCTGCGATCCTGCCTCACACGCGAGACATTTTCTTTCTTGGCGACGGGGAAATGGCGTTGCTGACAAAAGACGGCGTTCGCGTTACTGATCTGGCAGGCAAGGAAATCAAACCGCAAGTTCAGCGAATCACATGGGATCCGATTCAGGCTGAAAAGGGCGGCTACAAGCATTTCATGCTCAAGGAGATTTTCGAGCAGCCGCGCGCCGTTCGCGACACCACGCAAAGCCGCATTTCGCTGGACACAGGCCACGTCTTTTTAGACGAAATGAAAATTACCGAAGCCGAGTTTCGCAACTTGACCGACATCAAGATCGCGGCTTGCGGAACGGCTTGGCATGCGGCGCTGGTCGCCAAATACCTGATCGAAGAATTGGCGCGCTTGCCGGTTGAAGTGGATTACGCGTCGGAGTTTCGCTACCGCAACCCGATCCTGACGCCAACCAGTTTGATGATGGTGATTTCGCAATCCGGCGAAACCGCCGACACGCTGGCAGCACTGCGCGAAGGGAAGGAAAAAGGTTGCAAGACCCTGGCCATCTGTAACGTGCAGGGCGCAATGATGACGCGCGAAGCCGATGGCACGATTTACACACACGCGGGGCCGGAAATCGGCGTCGCTTCGACCAAAGCGTTTACTTCACAGATTGTTGCGGCCTATTTGCTGGCGATGTATCTGGCGCAGGTGCGCGGAACCTTGAGCGAAGAAAAGCTGAAATGGCACGCGCAACATTTGTCTGAACTGCCGGTGAAAATCGAAAAGCTGCTGAACGCCGAAACCGATTACGAAGAATTGTCGCGCGCTTTTGTGCTCTCGACAGATTTCTTGTATTTAGGTCGCGGCATCAACTTCCCGATTGCGCTGGAAGGCGCGCTGAAGCTCAAAGAGATTTCTTACATTCACGCCGAAGGTTATGCAGCAGGAGAAATGAAACACGGGCCAAACGCGCTGATTGATTCACGGTTGCCGGTGGTTGTTATCAACACGCTGGATCCGGACGACGAAAAATCCAAGCTTCGATACGAAAAAACCATCTCGAACATTCAGGAAGTCAAAGCCCGCGACGGCATCGTCGTGGCCATCGTCACCGAAGGCGACCGCGACACGCGCGATGTCGCCAGCTTCACCATCGAAGTTCCACCGTCCAGCGAATTGCTTTCGCCCGTGCTGTCGGCGATTCCGCTGCAACTGATGGCCTATCACATTGCCGTGCGCCGTGGCTGCGACGTTGACCAGCCGCGCAATCTGGCAAAATCCGTCACGGTCGAATAATTGCTCGAAATCCATCAACACCCCGAAATGCTGAAAAACGTAAATCTTATTCTTGCTTCCGGCTCGCCTAGACGCGCTGAGTTGTTGCGCTCGGCAGGCATTAATTTCACGGTCCGCGTTTCTGATGTAGATGAAAAAGTGCTTTCCGGTGAATTGCCGCGCGATTACGTCGTGCGGCTTTCGCGCGAAAAAGCACAGGCTGTCGCCGCCGATGGCGAGCTTGTGCTGGGCGCAGACACAACCGTGGTTTTGCTGAACGAAATCCTCGGAAAGCCAACAGATGAAAATGATGCCCGGCGAATGCTGCGGTTGCTCAGCGGCAAATGGCACGAAGTTCTGACAGGTGTGTCCTTGGTCAACGGCACAAAAGTCACGTCAGACGTAGCCGTCACGCGGGTGAAGTTTTCCAAACTGAGTGAGGAAGAAACGAACTGGTATGTCGCTTCGGGCGAACCGATGGACAAAGCCGGAGCTTATGGAATTCAGGGGTATGCTTCGCGTTTTGTCGAACGCATCGAAGGCAGTTATTCAAATGTGGTGGGATTACCCGTGCAGATGATCTACCGGATGTTGATGGAGTCGGGAGTCGTCAGTCGGGAATCAGAAGTCAGGAGTCAAGGAGCCGGAAGCCAGTAGTCGTTATAAATTTCCTTCAGACTACCGGCTACCGAATTCTGGCTACCGCTTCAAAAGATTCCCTTTAGTTGCAGCAAATGCCCCATCTTTTCTTTCTTGGTCAACAGGTATTTGAACGCGGGTTGTTTGGCGCTGATTTCCAGCGGGACACGCTCAACGATTTCCAGACCGGCGTTCCTTAGCGCCTGAACTTTGTCGGGATTGTTCGACATCAACCGCAACCGCCTGCCGCCAAGCAATTTGATAACGTCGGCGCATTGGTTGTATTCGCGGTAGTCAATGTCGAAACCCAGCCGCAAATTGGCTTCGATGGTATCGGCGCCTTCATCCTGCAAGGCGTATGCGCGAATCTTGTTGACGATGCCGATGCCTCGTCCTTCCTGCTGCTGATAAACGATGATGCCTTTGCCTTCGGCCTGCACCATTTTCATCGCGCTTTCCAGTTGAGGCCCGCAATCGCATTTCAGTGAATGAAATACGTCTCCCGTCAGGCATTGGGAATGGATGCGGACTAAGGTTGGTTCTTCAGGCTTGATGTCGCCTTTGACCAGAGCGACAAATTCTTCGTCGCTGTTGGTGCTGCGAAAACCTACGATACGGAAAGGGCCAAATTCTGTGGGCAGTTTGGCTTCGGCCTCTTTCTGAACCGTGAATCCTGCTGTTGCTCGGTCTAGCTGTGTCAAAACTTTTTTCCTCCTTCAATTTATGAACAACCGATGTTGCGCTGGTTCACTGCAATTTCAAATGGACTATAAGAGCCGCTAACACGAACGGTCAACATAACCATACTGTAACAACGCGAAGTTAGATGTAATCCAAGACACGAAAGCTGTCTTGGACAATTAAAGTCTGCTCTTGTGAAAAAGCGGCTTGACCGATATACAAACGACGATGGGCACAACAATCATTATCTTCATTACCTTGCTGGCGATTGCGAACGGCACTTGGCTAAGTTGTCTGGTCTGGGAAACCGCAATGCTGAGATTTCGTCTTGCGGTTGGAGCAATTGTTGGCATGGCGTTGCTGGCCTGGGTGGCATTTTTATCCGCACTGGCGTTTGGATTGAATCGGTTTTCCATCGGACTGACGGCGGCAATTTTTGCTGCTAGCCTCGCGGCGCTGATCGGGAAAATTCCATTTCGGAAATTCCGCGCGGGCTTGAGCGAAGAATCGCTGGGCATATTTGGAGCGGTTTATTATCTTGTCTGGGCGGTGTTGCTGGTGTGGTTATTCAGCGGCGTGGTGATGTTTTATCCGGACGGGTTGCACACAGCCCCAGCAAACAACTTCGGCGATTTGCCATTTCATTTCGGCGTTATCACTTCAATGGCGTATGGCGAAAACCTGCCGCCGCAAAATCCCATCTTTGCCGGAATGAAGTTTACTTATCCCTTCCTGATAGATTTCCTGACGGCGTTTTTCATTCACTGCGGAGCCGACTGGCGTGCGGCGTTTTTTGTCGAAAACATTGTGCTGGCTTTGGCGTTGGTATTGGCCATTGAATTGATGACGCTGCGAATTACACAAAACCGAATCGCTGGTTTTATCGCGCCCGTGATTTTTCTTTTCAACGGCGGATCTGGTTTCATCAACTTCTTTCGCCAGCTTTCTCAGTTTTTCAATGACCCGGCGCAGGCAAAACTTGGCTTGGTGCATTTCATTACGCATTTGCCGAATGCATACACGATGAACCTGGATCTGGAATGGGGCGCAAACAAAATTCCGCTGCGTTGGGGAAATGTCTTTACGACCTTGCTGATTCCGCAACGCTCCATGCTGTTTGGATTGCCAGTTGTCGCGCTGATTATTTTGCTGTGGTGGATGGCGTTGGGCGAGCAGGAAAAAGGCGGCAAAGGGTCACCTCGCCGCCGGTATTTGTGTGCCGCCGGGATTTTGGCAGGCTTGCTGCCGATGCTGCACGCGCACGGATTTTTCTCCATTGCGATTGCTTGTGTGCCGATGGCGCTGTTGTTCTTTTCCATAGATTGGCTGGCGTTTTTTGTTCCGATGGGAGCGCTGGCCGCGCCACAGGCTTTGTATTTGAGCGGCACGCAGGTCAAAAACGAATTGTTCAAAGTGAAGCTGTTCTGGGAAGCGGGCGACACAAACCCAATACTGTTTTGGGGTGCAAACGCCGGGTTGTTTATTTTGATATTGGTCATTTGCTTGTTTGCCAATCGGCTGGCGACGGCCAGGCAGGTAAGGTTTTATTTGCCGTTCGTTCTATGGTTTATCGTGCCCAATGTCATCAAGCTGGCGCCGTGGGATTGGGACAACATCAAAGTGCTGGTGTACTGGTCGCTGGCTTCGTGCATCTTTGTGGCATTACCGTTGGCGTTGTTGTTGGCTCATCGGTTCAAGGTTTTGAAGCTTGTCGGCGCTGCATTGCTTGCCGTGTTGATTTTGTCTGGGGCGATTGACGTTGTGCGGGCTTTGTCGCCGGTTGAAAATGTTACGCTCTTTGGCAAGGCAGAGTTGGAAGTCGCGGAATTGATTCGCCAGAAAACACCGCCTCGCGCGGTCATCTTGCACGCGCCGATTCACAATTCCGTCGTCGCGCTGACCGGACGCCAATCGGTGATGGGCTATCCTGGGCACCTGTGGACGCACGGGATCAATTATGGGCAACGCGAAAATGACGTGCGGACAATTTATCGCGGCGGAGCGGAAAGTGCCCGGCCATTGGTGGCGCTGGGAATTGATTATGTCGTTATTGGCCCGCCCGAACTGGGAGATTTGACGGTTGCCGAAAATTACTTTGCCGACTTGTATCCGGTGGTGATCAATCACGCGGGATACAGGGTTTACCAGGTAAAACCGAAATAGACAGTTATGTACGCTGAAGTCGCTATTCCGTTAAATGTCCATCAAACCTTCACTTACCGTTTGCCGGAAAGTATCGCTGTCAGTGCCAAACCAGGAGCACGAGTGCTGGTTCCTTTCGGGCGGCAATTGCTGACCGGTTACATTGTTGACCTACACGAAACGCTGGAAGAATTGGGGCAGGGCGATGAAAGTTTCGAGATCAAAGAAATTGAAGAGCTGTTTGACCTTGAACCGCTGGTCACTCCTGAACTGTTAGACCTGACCAAATGGATTGCTGATTATTACTACGCGCCGTGGGGAGAAACGATCAAAAGTTGTCTGCCCGCTGGCATCAATGCCGAAGCGGAAGCGCTGCTTACCATTACTGAATCTGGCCGCGAAGCGCTGGTTGAAGCCAAAGCCAAACGCCCGCAACTTGCCGCCAAAATGCAGGCGCTAGAATTCATCGCTGAAAAAGATCAGACGCCCATGGCCGAACTGGTCAAGCAATACGACAAACCCAAAGCCGCCGCGATTGCCCGAGAACTGCAAAAAGCGAACTTCGTGACCGTCAAACGACAGTTGCAAACCGCCGCGGTCAAAGCCAAAAAACAGCAGGCCGTCCGTCTAATTCAACAAACTCCAGCAGAAGGCAAACCTCTTAATGCGCAGCAGCAAAAAGTCGTCAATTTGCTGGCTGAATCCACCGAACCAATTTCGCTGAGTGAATTGACAGAGCTTGCTGATGCCAGTCCTTCGGTCATTCGCACGTTGGAAAAACGCGGCTGTGTTGAAGTTTTCGCGCGGGAAGTTCGCCGCGATCCGCTTTCTCATTTGCCGTCGGCTGACAGATTGCCAAATGGCGAAAACGATCTTTCGCTGACTGATAAACAACAAGCTGCGCTCAATGAAATCACGGCCAAGCTGGACGAAGACAAGTACGCAGCGTTTCTATTGCATGGCGTGACCGGCAGCGGCAAGACGGAAATTTACATTCGCGCGATGCGGGCGACGCTGGAAAAAGGCAAAACGGCGTTGATGCTGGTGCCGGAAATTTCGCTGACGCCAATGTTCGCCAGGCGATTACGGGCGCATTTCGGAAATGCCGTAGCCATCCTGCATTCATCGCTTTCTGAAGGGGAGCGGCTGGATGAATGGAACCGAATTCGACGCGGCGAAGCGCGCGTTTGTATCGGAGCGCGTTCAGGCGTATTTGCCCCAATGCAAAACATCGGCTTGATCGTCGTGGATGAAGAACACGAGGCTTCGTACAAACAGGACGAAACTCCGCGCTACCACGGGCGCGACACGGCGATTATGCGCGCCAATCAGGCCGGAGCCGTTATCATTTTGGGCAGCGCCACGCCTTCGATGGAAACTTACCACAACGCGCACATCGGCAAATATCAATACCTGAAGCTGAACGAACGAATCGGCGGGCGGCAACTGGCCCAGGTCGAAATCGTGGATATGCGCCAGGTTTTCAACCGCCACGGCAAGCAGCAGGTTTTTTCCGACGAAATGAAGCAGGCGATTTTGCAAAATGCCGAACGGGGCGAACAAACGCTTGTGTTGCTGAATCGGCGTGGATTTTCGGCGTCGCTGATTTGCCGAAGCTGCGGCCATCGCGCTGGTTGTCCGAATTGCGACGTTGGCTTGACCTATCACAAAGTCGAAGCCCGGCTGATCTGCCATTACTGCAATCATCACGAACGAGTTCCACGAGCCTGTTCCATTTGCCAAGGCGCGTACATTTACTACGTTGGCGAAGGAACCGAACAGATCGAGGTTTTGCTGAAAGAGCTTTATCCGCAGATGCGAATTTCTCGGCTTGACCGCGATACCACGCGTCGGCGCGGAGCGTTTGAAAAACTGCTAAATGAATTTGCCAGTGGTGACATTGATTTGATGGTCGGCACCCAGATGATTGCCAAAGGTCATGATTTCCCGAACGTC
>CAZXHW010000252.1:0-9697 GCA_964639915.1 uncultured Heliomicrobium sp. | reverse complement strand
CAATATCTGCAACCGTCAGAGCGCCGTTTACCGGTTGAAAAGTTTTACACTCCTGCGGAGTTTGCCGAATTCAAACGCATCGGATTGGAAATGGGCTTCCGGTATGTCGAATCGGGGCCGCTGGTTCGATCAAGCTATCACGCGCACGAACACAAACCGGAAAACGCTCACAAACTGAGCGAAGCATTATTTGAACAACCAACGAATTCGCGCGAACTGCGCGTTCTGAACAACTTCAATGCAGCCGCATAATGAAGCTTGTGGCTGACTAAACTTTACTGGGAGAGAGATTTTCGATGTACAAATTGGTTTTGATTCGCCACGGTGAAAGCACTTGGAATAAAGAAAACCGCTTCACTGGCTGGACGGATGTTGACCTGTCGGACAAAGGCCGCGAAGAAGCCAAAACGGCTGGCGAGGTTTTGAAAGCTGAAGGCTTCACGTTTGATGTCGCGTTTACTTCCGTTTTAAAGCGCGCGATTCGCACACTTTGGTCTGTGCTGGATGGATTGGATTTGATGTGGATTCCGGTTCATCACTCCTGGCGGTTAAACGAACGCCATTACGGCGCGCTGCAGGGGCTGAACAAAGCTGAAACCGCCGCCAAGTTTGGCGACGATCAAGTCAAAATCTGGCGGCGCAGCTACGATATTCCTCCGCCAGTTTTGGAAAAGACGGATGAACGTTATCCCGGTAACGATCCGCGCTACGCCGATTTGAGCGAAGCTGAATTGCCATTAACCGAATGCCTGAAAGACACTGTGGCGCGTATGTTGCCGCACTGGCATGAACAGATTGCTCCGGCAGTCAAAGCGGGCAAAAAAGTGATTGTCGCCGCGCACGGCAACAGCTTGCGCGCGCTGGTCAAATACTTGGACGACATTTCAGAAGAAGACATCATCAACCTGAATATCCCGACGGGCATTCCGCTGGTGTACGAGTTGGATGAAAACCTGAAACCGATCAAACACTATTACCTGGGCGACGCAGACGCGATTGCCAAAGCCGCCGAAGCCGTCGCCAATCAAGGCAAGGCAAAGTAACCAAGGGAAAGGACGGAACTTACAGCTTCCGTCCTTTCTTTTCTTTCCACTTATTCCGCCTTCCCTACCCCCAAAAAGCGAGGTGTCAAATGTTGATACGCCGTTTGCTGATTCTGACGTTCCTTAGCGCGTCATCCATCTTCGCCACTGCTCAAGATCGCTGGCCTCAGTTTCGCGGCGCACAATCCATGGGCGTTGCAGAAGACGCTAACCTGCCAGACAAATGGAGCGCCACAGAAAACGTCGCCTGGAAAACCGACATTCCCGGCATTGGCTGGTCTTCGCCAATCATCTGGGGAAATCAGGTTTTCCTGACTTCGGTCATCAATTCCGGTGACACTGAACCTCCGAAGAAAGGTTTGTACTTCGGCGGTGAACGTCCCATTCCTCCCGCTGAACATCGCTGGATGGTTTACGCCGTGAATTTTCAAACCGGCAAGGTCATGTGGGAACGCGAAGTTTATAAAGGCATCCCAAAATTTACGCGGCATTTGAAAAACAGTTACGCATCGGAAACTCCGGTCACCGATGGCGAACGCATTTACGCGTATTTCGGCAACGTCGGGCTGTTCGTGTTTGACCTGAAAGGCACGCTGTTGTGGAAACAGATGTTTGACGCGAAAAAGACTCGGTTTGGCTGGGGCACGGCGGCTTCGCCGGTTGTGTACAAAGACCGGATTTACATCGTCAACGACAACGACGAACAATCCTTCCTGATTGCGCTGGACAAAAAAACCGGCAAGCAGATTTGGAAAGTCGACCGCGAAGTCGGAACCAATTGGGCAACGCCATACATTTGGGAAAGCGGGCAGCGCACGGAGCTGATCGTTCCAGCAACAAAAGTTGTTCGCTCTTACGATCTGGACGGTAAGGTGCTGTGGGAATTCAAAGGAATGTCTACAATTGCCATCCCAGTGCCGTTTTCTAAATTTGGATTGCTGTACATTACGTCTGGGTATGTCGGCGATCAGCACCGCCCGGTTTACGCCATCAAACCTGGCGCTTCCGGAGACATCTCGCTCAAAGAAGGCGAAACCAGCAATCAGTTCATCGCCTGGTATCAGCGCCAGGCCGGACCTTACAACCCTTCGCCAATTGTTTACGGCGACCTGTATTACACCTTGCTGGATCGAGGATTTTTCACCGCCCACGACGCCAAAACCGGTAAGGAAGTTTATGGCAAACAGCGCATTGACCCGGCAGCGGGAGCATTTACTTCTTCGCCGTGGGCGTACAACGGAAAGATTTTTGCCTTGAGTGAGGACGGCGACACCTTCGTCATTCAGGCGGGAAATGAATACAAATTGGTCGGCAAGAACTCGCTGGATGAAATGTGCATGGCGACTCCGGCAATTGCCAAAGGAAGTTTGGTTATTCGCACCGCGACAAAGCTCTAT
Source organism: uncultured Heliomicrobium sp. (assembly GCA_964639915.1). GTDB lineage: Bacteria > Acidobacteriota > Blastocatellia > RBC074 > RBC074 > RBC074. Next base: position 7,257 of record CAZXHW010000252.1, on the reverse strand, counting down.
CGCATTACCAACGCAGCCAAAAAATAGCAACTTCACCAAGTCAGTACCGCGCGCGGTAGCAAGCGGCAATGTAAAGAAACCCGCTTCCTACCGGTCGCGGTACTGACTCGATCACCTTTCCTCAAGCCTTCGGATGCGCTTTGTCGTAAACCTCCATCAACTTGTCGGTCGAAACGTGCGTGTACTTTTGCGTTGTCGAAAGCCGCGCATGGCCAAGCATTTCCTGAATCGCCCTCAGATCAGCTCCCGCATCCAACAAATGCGTTGCGAAGGAATGGCGCAAACTGTGCGGGCTAATGTGTTGCAGGTCAGCGCACATCTTGACGTACTTATCCACCATTCTGCCCACGGACCTGGCATTGATTCGCGTTCCCTGATAGTTGAAAAACAGCGCTGCCGGATCGCGCTTGTCTTCATCAGCTTCGATCAGCAATTCTCCGCGCACAACCAGATAATCTTGCAGGGCCGTCAACGCGTGATTGCCAAACGGGACAATTCGTTCTTTCCGTCCTTTGCCTTTGACGCGAACAGTTTGGTTGGTGAAATCAACATCGGTCAGATTCAGTCCGACCATTTCTGATACGCGCAAGCCGCTGGCATACAGCAATTCCAGCATCGCGCGGTCGCGTTTGCCAAGCAGCGTTTCTGTGTCCGGCGTTTCGATAAAGCGAACCATCTGCTCGATGGTCAGGTGGTTGGGCAGTGTGCGTTCGACGCGTGGCGAAGCCACCAGCTTGGCCGGGTTCATTTCCATCACCCCTTCGCGGCAAAGGTAGCGGAAAAAGGTTCTCAGGCTGGCGACTTTGCGATGAATCGAACTTTTCTTTTTCTTCTTTTCATACAGCGAGGCCATATATTCGCGTATGGTCAAATGATCTATGTCGCGCACATTGACTGAACGCCGCTTTCCTTTGTCATCGGGCGGTGCAACATAATCGTAAAACTGAACCAAATCACTTTCGTAATTTCGCAGCGTGTGCGGAGAAGAATTCCGCTCGTACTTCAAATGTTTCATGAAATCATCTAGGTATTTCTGCACTGCGAACTCCCGTAAATCTAAGCTGCCACGTTTTAGTTGTTATCTTTCCTAGCGCGCTTCGGCCAGCCCAAGCAACGCTGCTTCCATCGCGATCTGGCGATTGATGTTGACGCGCAAACTTTTGCGAACTTCGCTGATTTTTTCACTCCATAAAGCCACACGCTGCAATCCGATTTTTGCAGCCAGTTGTTGCAAACGATCCGCAACATCTATGTTGACGATTTGTCCCTGAGGCGCTCCGCCGGAAAGCAAAAACACGTCCCGCAAAATCGAAATCAATAGATCGAGTTCCTTTTCAAACTCTTCGCGTTCTTTTTTGCCAATATATTCCGCCGCTTTCAACAACCGGAATCGGTCTTGGCCTCTCGCCATCAGTTCTAGCAATTCAATCAGCGTGCGGCGTTCCTGCCGATAAATAGATAGATCGAATGCCGTTGCCTGCCCAATGCGGCCTTCGCTGACACGAGCCAGCAGTGCCGTATCTGCAGCCGGACGCGGATAGTTTTCGGCCAGAAACGTTTCCATTTCGGCAATGGTCAGCGGAGCAAAGCTAATTCGCTGGGCGCGCGAACGAATGGTTTGCAGCAAGGAGTTCGGCCGAGAGGTCAGCAAAATCAAAGTTGAAGTTGACGGAGGTTCTTCCAGGGTTTTCAGCAAACAGTTGGCCGCTTCGTCGCGCAACCGGTCGGCTTCATCAATGATGAAAAACCGCTGGCGACCTTCGCGTGGCCGGTAATAAACCTCTTCGGCCAGCTCACGCGCTTGGGCAATTTTGATGTATTGGCCGTCCGGCTGAATGACGGTCACATCGCCGTAACCATTTTCATCAATACGCCGGCAAACCGCGCATTCATCGCAACTGTCCGTCGCAAAAGAATTGCCAGACGCTTTTTGACAGTTGGCAGCTTTTGCCAGCGTCAGCGCAAACTGTCGCTTACCGACGCCATCCGGTCCGGCAAAGATCAACGTGGCGGAAATACGCCCACTGCTGAGCAACCGTTGCAGAATTTGTTTATTGCGATCGTTTCCAATCAATTTGGCGAAAGACATAGCCCTAATTTATCGGCGATGCTGGCATTGTCAACCTGGAAAAGCGCCGCAGGCTGTGAAAATACAATCCAAACCTTTTGGACCTGCCTTGACACAGTTTCGGCTGGTCTGTACCCTCTGCGTTTTGCGTTTGCCGCCTGATTGCTTACATGCGGCCACCACCGGTTCAAATTCTATGTTCGAGGCACTATCAGACAAGCTAAAAAAGGTTATTAAAGACCTGCGCGGTGAAAGCCGCCTGTCGCCGGAGCATTTGGATTTGGCAATGCGCGAAATTCGCATTGCGCTGCTGGAAGCCGACGTCAATTTCAAAGTCGTCAAAGATTTCGTTGAACGGGTCAAAGCCAAAGCGGTTGGCCAGGAAGTGCTGGATCAGCTTTCTCCGGGACAGCAAGTCATCAAAATTGTTAACGACGAGATGATTTCAATGCTGGGCGGAACTTCCAGCCGGTTGCTGTTCACACAGCGACGACCGAATTCGGTGATGATTGTCGGTTTGCAGGGGTCGGGTAAAACGACTTCAACTGGCAAACTGTCAAAATGGCTCTATAACAATCAAAGCCGCAATCCATTACTGGTATCGGTTGACGTTTATCGTCCCGCTGCGCGCGACCAACTGGCGGTGATCGGCAAAGCCGTTAATATTCCGGTTTTTGAAGGCACTGGGATCAATGATCCGCTTGAACTGGTCAAAGCTGCACGCTTGCATTGCGAACAGGTCGGCTTTGACACCTTGATGATTGACACGGCTGGTCGTCTGCACATTGACGACGCGCTGATGGAAGAATTGCAGCGCATCAAAGCCGAGATGCAGCCCGTTGAAACTCTGTTTGTCGCTGATGCGATGACTGGCCAGGACGCAGTCAAAAGCGCCAAGGAGTTTCACGATCGCGTAGGCATTAGCGGCGTCATCCTGACCAAGATGGACGGCGATGCCCGCGGAGGCGCTGCGCTTTCGATCAAGGAAGTCATCGGGCAACCCATCAAATTCGTCGGCGTCGGCGAAAAATACGACGCGCTGGAACCGTTTTATCCCGACCGCATTGTTTCGCGCATTCTGGGAATGGGCGACGTGCTGTCGCTGATTGAAAAGGTTCAAGCCGAAGTTGACGAAGAAAAAGCGATTGAACTGCAAGAAAAGATGGAGCGGAATGCTTTCACCTTGGAAGATTTCCGCGACCAACTCTCGCAGATGAAAAAGCTGGGTTCTTTGGAAAGCATTTTGAGCATGTTGCCCGGCGATATGTTTGCCGGTATGCCCAAGATGACGCCGGAAATGACGGCGCAGATGGAATCTGAAATGAAGCGCACAGAAGCGATCATCAATTCGATGACGCCCAAAGAGCGCGACAATCATTTAATCATCAATCTTTCACGCCGCCGCCGCATTGCGATGGGCAGCGGCACCAAAGTGAAAGATGTTGACAGCCTGTTAAAACAATACGTCGAAATGAAGCGCATGATGCAGCACTTAATGGGCGGCGAAGGAATGCTCGGCGGGTTGAAAGGCAAGGTTGTTCGCAAGCTGACAGGCGTCGGCTCGCGTAAGAAGAAAGACAAAAGGAAGAAAAAGAAAAGATAGTTGCTGGCGGCCAGTGTTCGAAGACTTCAACCGGAAGCGCCTAGCCCTGACAACCCAGTACATCTTGTCTATAATCCACTCGTTTTTAATCACGTTTTTGGAGGTATCGCTTTGTTAGCAATCAGACTGACAAGACAGGGCGCGAAGAAAAAGCCTTTTTATCGCGTTATCGTGGCGGAAAAGCGCAGCAAGCGCGATGGTCGTTTTATTGAAATCGTTGGCTATTACAATCCCTGCCGCGAGCCAGTGGAACTGAAGCTGAATCACGACCGCATCAGCTATTGGATGCAATGTGGCGCGCAGCCTAGCGAAACGGTTCGCAGCTTGATTCGTAAAAGTGAACTGCAACAACCCGCCAGCAGCGAAGTTGGCAACTAACCTTTAAGTTCGCATTTGCGCTTTTTCGGCGCGTGAACGAAGGTTGTTGAGTCAGCAGGCTGGTTCGGAGAGATCGCAATGAAGGAATTGGTTGAGTTAATCGCCCAGGCATTGGTTGATAACCCTGACGATGTCAAAGTCAAAGAAATCGAGGGGCATCAGGCCACAGTGCTGGAATTGCGCGTGGGCGAAGGCGATTTAGGCAAGGTCATTGGCAAGCAAGGACGCACTGCTCGCGCAATCCGCACGGTTCTCAATGCTTCCGGCACGAAGCTGAAAAAGCGGTTCGTGTTGGAAATCCTGGAATAATCTTGCCTGACAAGCCTGATGAATTGATCACTGTTGCGCGGATTGCCCGGCCACAAGGCCATCGCGGAGAAGTCATCGCTGACTTGCTGACGGATTTTCCAGAACGGTTTTCAAAGCTGGAAAGAGCGCTGATCAAAAAATCCAGCGGCGAATTGATCCAGTTACAGTTGGAAAATTCCAGGCCGCACAAAGGCCGAATCGTTCTGAAGTTCGCGGGTTACGATGACATGAACGCCGCTGAAGGTTTGCGCGATTCCCGCGTGCTGATCACCGCCGATCAGTTGGTCAAACTTCCAGCAGACAATTACTACGAGTTCGATCTAGTTGATTGCGAAGTGGTAACGACAGGCGGACAGTCGGTGGGAAAGGTGACAAGGGTTCATAACTTTGGAGCTGCTCCGCTACTGGCTGTGAGCGATGCAGAACGGGAACATTTGATTCCGCTGGCTTCCAGTATTTGTGTTGAAATTGATACGGCGCAAAAACGAATTGTCGTAGATCCGCCTGAAGGCCTTTTGGATTTGTAATTTTCCATTTGCGATTTTCCATTTGTCATTGTTGAAGAATTGAGTGTTTTTCGACAATCAATGGAAGATGGTGAATGACAAATGGAAAATATGATGCGCTTTGACCTGCTGACCATCTTTCCGGAGTTTTTCACCGGCCCTTTTGACCACGGCATTATTCGCCGTGCGCGTCAGCAGAAACAGATCGAGATTAACATTCACGATCTTCGCTCTTTCACAGACGATAAACACCACGTTGTTGACGACCGCCCGTTTGGCGGCGGCGATGGAATGGTTCTGAAACCGGAACCGATTTTTCGAGCCGTCGAAACCTTGCTGGCGGAAGAACAGCCGGAAACGCTTCCAGGCGATGAGCAAAAGCGAACCGCCATCATCCTGATGTCTCCCCAAGGCAGGGTTTTCTGTCAGGCCGAAGCTGAAAAGCTGGCTCGTGACTGCTCCAGAATGATTCTGCTCTGCGGGCGTTACGAAGGGGTTGATGAACGCATTGTCCAGCATTTGGTGACCGACGAAATTTCCACCGGGGATTATGTGCTGACCGGTGGGGAGATTCCGGCAATGATCGTTGTTGACGCTGTGACCCGGTTGCTGCCGAACGTGTTGGGTAGCGACACATCAGCAGTTCACGATTCGTTCAGCGCTGAAAACAGTGGTGTGCTGGATTATCCGCACTACACGCGACCGGCTGATTTTCGCGGATGGCAAGTTCCGGAAGTTCTGATCGGTGGCCATCACGCTGAAGTGGCGAAATGGCGGCGGCGGGCTGCTCTGTTAAAAACCCTGGAGCGAAGGCCGGATTTGCTCAGCAACGCTGAGCTAACAAAAGAAGAGCGTCGTTGGGTGGCTGAGGCAAGCCAAAGAACCGAGTAATCGAAATTTGAAATTTAGAGATTTGAAACTTGAGACCTAAAAGAGGTGATTGTCATGAATGCACTAAGTAATGTTGAAAACCCATATTTGAAAACGAATATTCCCGAATTTATTCCCGGAGACACCGTGCGTGTTCACGTGCGAATCAAGGAAAGCGAAACCAAAGAACGTTTGCAGGCATTTGAAGGCGTCGTCATTGCCCGCAAAGGCAGCGGAAACCGCGAAACCATTACGGTTCGCAAAACTTCGTTCGGTGTTGGCGTCGAGCGCATCTTTCCGCTAAGCGCGACGATTGTAGATCACATTGAAGTCGTCAAACGCGGACGCGTCCGCCGAGCCAAGCTTTATTACCTGCGCGCCCTGCGCGGCAAAGCGGCTCGTATCCGCGAACGTGATACCCGCGTCCAGGCGGCCAACAAAGCCGCTGGTAAAGCACAAAAACAGAAAAAAGCTGAGTAAGAAAGCCGTCTTTCTTGCCAAAGATCGAAGACCGGAGGTTTCGCACCTTCCGGTCTTCGTGTTCATTGCCCTCAAATTCCTTACCCAGCTCAACATAGATTCGTTCACTGACTGTGTGCTTTCTGCCTGTTCGCGAAAGCATTTCCATCCCAAGCCATCTTTACCGATCACCTGGTAAGGATGGTCAATGTCACCTTACCAATCGAATCTCTATGTCTGAACAACTCAACGACGCGTATCTTAACGATGATGCACCTGAACAAACCCAGGCTGCGCCCAGCTACATAAAAATCGCAGGCGGAGTCAGCCTGATCGGTTGTTTGCTGATTTATGTGCTGCGAATGGATTACGTGGCAGGATTATTCGTTGATGACGGCTGGTATGTATTGCTGGCGCAGTCGCTGGCTACTGGGCAAGGTTACACGTTGATCAATTCGCCGACCTCTGGCGTATTGCCGTTCTATCCGCCCGCTTTTCCTTTCCTGCTCTCATTGCTTTATCGCCTGTACCCGGATTTTCCGAACAACGTCTGGTTGCTGAAATCGCTTTCGGTGGTTGCCATATTCGCAATGGGAGGAATCGCTTACCGTTATTTCACTCGTGAACGATCTCTGCCGCCGTTGTGGGCACTGGGGATCGTCGTGGTAACAGTCATCAGTCCGCCCCTGGTTTTTCTGGCGACTTCGACGGTGATGTCTGAATGCGTCTTCACTTTTTTCACGCTCGCGGCGGTTGCGATGATCGAACGCGCAGTTCGTTTGAATGACGAAAATCTGCCGTTGATGCGTTATGTCATAATTGGCGGCTTGTTTACTGTTGCCGCTTTTTTGACGCGCTCCATCGCCGTTGGTTTAGCTCTGGCTGTTCTGCTCTATCTGGCAAAAGAGCGCATGTGGCGCGCGGCTTTGGTTTTTGCTGCTGTCTTTGTGGTCGGTGTGGCTCCATGGACAATTTACGCGCAAAGACATGCCCCTTCTACGGAACAACGTCAGGATCAGGGCGGCATGATGTCCAAAAGTTACGCCGAGTGGTTTTGGTCAAAG
>CAZXHW010000251.1:0-9720 GCA_964639915.1 uncultured Heliomicrobium sp. | reverse complement strand
CAGCAGGGATTCAGTGTAAGTCAAGCAGTCATTGATGCCGTATTGTTACAAGCTGGCGAATGAGCCTGCACGAATGTCACTAGCAACACCGCTGACTTATCCGCCTCAGCACATTTATTCAGCTCACAAAAATCAGAAGGAAGCCCGAAGCCATGTCGAAAAAGACCACGCACCAGCCCAAACCGCCTGCCGATGAAACCAAGCTCGATCCGATGGCAGAAGCGAAACGGCGGATTGCCGAGGCGCGCCGAACAAATGCACGTAGACTGGATTTATCAGTTCTTGGGCTCACGGAAGTGCCAGATTCGCTTTTCGAACTGCGGCAGCTTCAAGACCTTGATCTCAGTGGCAATAGATTGTCGAAAGCACCTGCTAGGCTGGGCCAGTTGAATGAGCTTCGATCTCTTTGGTTGTACAGTAATCAATTAACCGAAGTGTCTACTGCGTTGGGTGAGTTGCGAAATCTCCAATCGCTTCATCTTGGCCGTAATCAATTGAGTAAAGTACCTGCAACGTTGGGAAAGTTATGGGAGCTGAAAGAGCTAATGATTTTCAGAAATCAACTGCGTGACGTGCCATCTACACTAGGCGAATTACAGAAGCTTGAACATCTTGATCTAAGCAATAACCAACTTTATGAAGTACCTGCTACATTTAGTCAATTAAGACGGCTACAGACTCTTGACCTAAATGACAATCAATTACATAGAGTGCCCGTCGGATTGAGTCGGTTAAAAAACCTTGAGTGGCTTAACCTATCTAGCAATCTGTTGTGTGAGATGCCCGCTACGATAAGAGAGTGTAAGAATCTTACCTTTCTCTTTCTTCACGGAAATCCTAGCCTCGGAATCCCTTATGAGATTCTTGGATCAACGCTCGAAGATTTCGACCCTGAACCAATTGCGCCAGACATATTAAATTATTACTTCCGTCCTAAACGTCCACTGCTCGAAGCTAAACTGATACTGGTTGGACGCGGCGCAGTAGGTAAAACGTCGCTGGTCAACCGGCTGGTTCACCACGAATTCGGCAAAGAGAAAATGACCGAAGGGATCAAGATTACTCGCTGGGACGTGCCGTTGCCGAACAGCCAAGACACGGCACATTTGAACGTTTGGGATTTTGGTGGACAGGAAATGATGCTTGCGTCGCATCAATTCTTTCTGACGCGGCGCAGTGTGTATTTGCTGGTGCTGAGCGGGCGCGAAGGGATGGCTGATCAAGACGCCGAATACTGGTTGAAGCTGATTGAAAGTTTTGGCGGCGAGTCGCCTGTGCTGGTGGTGCTAAACAAGCAACGCGAATACGCCTTCGACGTGAACCAGCGACAGTTGCAGGGCAAATATCCTTTCATCAAAGGTTTCATTAAGACTGATTGCGACGACCAGATGGGTTTGGACGAATTGCATCGCCGCATCCGCGAAGAGATCAACGCGTTGCCGCATTTGCGAGACGGCTTCCCAACGGAATGGTTCGAAGTCAAAGACAATCTGCCCAAGGTGAAAAAGAGCTTCATCAGCTTTCAGGAATACCAGCGGAACTGCAAAAAATGGAAAGTAAAATCCGAAGCCGAACAGAAGTTGCTGGGGCGTTACCTGCACGATTTGGGGGTGATGCTCAACTTCCGTGAAGACGAACGATTGCAGGATACACATGTGCTGAAACCGCAGTGGGTGACCGAAGGCATTTACACCATCCTGAACGCGCCGCTGCTGGCCGATAAAAAAGGCGAACTGCATCTGCGTGATTTGAAAAGCATTCTGCCCGCCAAAAACTATCCGGCAAACATGCACGGTTTTGTGCTGGACCTGATGAAAAAGTTCGAGCTGTGTTTCACCTTTCCTGACAGCGACGCGCATTACCTGATTCCCGAATTGCTGGACAAACAGGAACCGGAAGCGGCTTCGGAATTCAAACCAGCGGAATGTTTGAACTTCCGCTACGAATACGAAGTGCTGCCCGAAGGCCTCCTGCCGCGCTTCATCGTCCGCACGCACGGGCTGATCGAAGACGAACACCGCTGGCGCACCGGTGTGATTTTGAACTTTGAAGAAGGCCGCGCGCTGGTCAAGGCTGACGTGGTGGACAAAAAGGTTTTCATTCACGTGGCGGGAAAGGCTGAAGCTAGGCGGCGCTTACTGGCGGTGATTCGTTCAGACTTTGAGCGTATCCACAACGATTTGAAGTTCAAACCGGAGGAAATGGTCCCGCTGCACGAACATCCGGACGAAGCTGTAACTTATGAAGAATTGGCAGTTTACGAACGTGATGGAATTCGGGAATTTACGAAAGTCGTCAACAAGAAAGTCATCAAGATTGACGTGCAGGAACTGCTCAACGGCGTAGATTTGGAAGGAACTCGCCGCCGGGAAGATCGCCGCGAAGAGTTGGCGGAAATGCGCGAAGAGCCAATCCGCGTCTTCATCAGTTACTCACAGAAAGATGAAAAGCGATTCCGGCTGGCGCTTGATTCGCACCTGAAAATCCTGCAACGGCAACGAGTTATTACCACTTGGCACGACCGTATGATTAAACCCGGCACGGAATGGAAAGACGTGATTGACGCCAATCTGGAACAGTCGCAAATCATTCTGTTGCTGGTCAGTTCGGATTTCATGAGTACAGATTACTGTTGGGAAATCGAAATGAAACGCGCGATGGGGCGGCACGAAAAGAAAGAAGCTCGCGTGATTCCGATCATTATTCGTGATTGCAAGTGGGACACGGCTCCGTTTGCCAAGCTGCAAGGGTTACCCAAGAAGGGTAAGGCGATTGATTTGTGGACGAAGAAAGACTCGGCTTGGCGCGAAGTTGCTGATGGCATTGAGAAAGTAGCGAAGGAATTGCGGAAGAAGAAAAAAGCTCAGCCAGAGTAACGATTTTGTTTTTGGCGGCGTGCGACTTCCTTGGAAACTACGGCCAACTACTATTGGTCGAACGATTGATTTGCCGCAAGGCAGTGAATAGAATCCGCCCGCCGTACGCAATGTTGCAAAAAGGTTTTGCGCGCCTTAAGTCGCTGCAAACCGGTCACACCTTATAAAACACCCAAGAATCCGGAGGACGACGATGACGAAGTTCATGAAACTTATGGCCGCAGTTCTGATACTCACCTGTGGCTTGAGCCTGCCAGCATTAGCACAACAGGGCAGGCCACAAGGAGCGCCCGAAGGCAGATCGCCTGAAGGGCGCGCGGCAGCCACCGAAACGCCGCGCGAAGAGTGGTCAGTTACCGAGCACACGATTCAAATCGGCGGGCAAACCATTCCGTACAAAGCCAGCGCCGGAACCACGCTGCTGAAAAACGAAGCTGGTGAGCCGACGGGGTTACTCTACTCGGTCGCCTACACACGCAGCGATGTGAAAGATCCCAGCACGCGTCCGGTGTCGTTTCTATACAACGGCGGGCCTGGATCAGCGACGATGTGGTTGCATATGGGCGCATTCGGTCCGCGCCGCGTTTGGACGGTGAACGGCGAATTCACGCCGCCAGCTCCGTACAAGCTGGTGGACAATGCCGAAAGCCTGCTGGACAAAACCGACCTGGTTTTCATTGACGCGATGGGTACCGGATACAGCCGCGCCGCAGGCAAAGGCACCGAGCGTGATTTTTACGGCGTAGATGAAGACGCGGCAGCGTTTGGCCAGTTTATCAACACGTACATCAGCCGCAACGACCGTTGGAATTCGCCAAAGCTTCTGATCGGCGAAAGCTACGGAACGTTTCGCTCGGCTGTGTTGGGGAATCTGCTGCAGAACCGCTACAACATGCATTTGAATGGCATTTGTTTGATTTCCTCTGTGCTGGATTTGGCCACAATCACGTTTGCCGCAGGCGACGACCGGCCTTACATCTATTACCTGCCGAGCTACGCTGCCGTCGCGTGGTATCACAAAGCGCTCAAGACGCGCCCGGCAAGCCTAACCGATTTCATCGAAGAAGCGCGCAAGTATGCACAGACCGAATATGCTGATGCGCTGTTCAAAGGCACCACGCTTTCCGCAGCGCAAAAAGCGGCAGTCGCGAAAAAGCTGTCCTACTTCACGGGCCTCGGCGAAGAGTATTTGCTGAAGGCGAATTTGCGCCCAAGGTTGAACCAATTCAACGTCGAACTGTTACGCAGTCGGGGTTTGACCAGCGGACGCATTGACGCGCGCTTCACCGGGTACACGGCCAATTTGCTGTCCGAAACGGATCAGGGCGATCCGGAAGGTCCAGCAGTCGGTGGCGCGTACACGGCGTTGATCAATATGTATAACCACGACGAATTGAAATTCGGCAAAGACAAACAATACAACAATCGCAGTGCCGGCGGCGCTTGGAACTGGACGCGTATTGGCGGATTCAGGGGCGGTGGTGGAGGCGGTTTTCCCAGCGCGCCAAATTCACAGAACGATCTGACCCAGGCAATGATCACCAATCCCAAATTGTTGGTGCAGGTAGAAAACGGTTACTACGACATGGCGACGCCGTTTTTCGCCACCGAATTCACGATGACGCATCTGGGCTTGCCTGCGGAGCTACAGAAAAACGTCAAGCTGAATTACTACAATTCGGGGCACATGATGTATTTGCGGGATGAAGATCGCGTTCTGTTGCACAACAACGTCGCAGATTTCATCGAGCGTGCGACCGGTTTAGGAGCCAAGCCGTAATCGGCGAGAAATTCCTTGATCAATTCAGAAGTGGGCGGAACAGACTTTCAGCATCTGTCCCGCCCACTTCTCGTTTCGCATTTTGCTTGAAGGGAGGCCTACATTTTTTTCATTGTGCCGCTTGCGACGACACCTTCATCTGTCACGACGTAAAAGAGTTCCTTATTGTCTTCCGTGACCACGAAATTCTGGGTTGTAACAAACCCCAATTCCAGCGATTTGAGGGTCATGGTTCCGGTGCAATTAGAATTCATCGTGTAGGTTCCGGTGTAATTGGCTTCGGGAATGATCTGTCCATTGAAGCTGTGCGAATCTTTCCCAGCGATATTGCCTTTGCCGTCAAAAGCGTAAATTCCGGCGCAGACTGCGGGCGACAGTCCGCCGGGGATCAGGCTGGCAGATGCTGTTTCGGCATAATTGCCTTGCAAACTGCCCAGACTGCAGACGCGTTGGCGCGGGAAGGTGGATTGAAATGGCGCGCTCAGTTCCCGTGAACCTTTTTCCTGCGTTAGTTCGGCGCTCTTTTCACTTTGCGCTTTGGCGGAAAGCAGGGCGCGTTCCTGGCGTGCTAGCCCAGCCAGGCAAAGACCGGTGACGAAAAGCAATGTGATGGCGGCGGCAAAGGTTTTTGAAAAGAGGTTCTGTTTCAGATTACGCATGATGTTTCTCCTTGGATAAGCCACGAAATGTGGGAGTTGCGATTAATGTTGAGAGAGAGTTTGGACAAACGAACAATTTCATCAGCGGGCCTTCCGGGGTTTCGGTGTAATGAAGCTGTTCGGTTTCTACCAACGCGTAAATGGCGCGTGTGCTGACGCCTGCCAGCACGGCGGCTTCATCCGGCGTGATCATTTGAATCGCAGCCGGGCATTCCTGGCACCAGACGAAAATTGGCGTCGAACGGCGAAGAATCAGCCACTGGTGTTCAACCGTGATCTCAATGCGCCGTTTTCTATTCATTGCCATTCCTCGCTGGTGTAAGCTCGCTTCCGTTACGGCAGCCGAACGCTTAATTGACGTTTCGGCAAAGTCGCAGGTGAATCGCTTGATTCGCGCCGATCATCTGGCCGATCCAATCTGAAAGTCCTTAGCGGCTCGTATGAAAGTTGTGAAAGTTCTGAAAAGTCATCAGAAACCCAATGGATTCAAACAATAAGCCCATCTATGAATTTGCCTCTTTTCGCTTTGACGCCGGGAAGCGAACGCTGCTGCGTGGGGGAGAACCGGTTGCGCTGACGCCCAAAAATCTGGAAACGCTGCAAGTTTTGGTCGAACAACGCGGGCGAGTGCTGGAAAAGGAAGAACTGATGACATTGCTTTGGCCGGATTCAGCGGTCGAAGAGAATAACCTGACACAAAACATCTCGGCCTTGCGGCGGGCGCTGGGCGAACGGCCAAACGAACAACGCTTCATTAAAACAATACCGGGACGCGGTTACCGCTTCGTTGCCGAAGTGCGCGAGTTGCCTGCCGAAGCCGAAGAACTAATCCTGCAAACCTCGAAGGTTAGTGTCGTGATTGAGGAAGACGCAGAGGAGAGGGAGACGGAGGGACACAGAGAAGGAGAGATACAGAAAGCGGTAAGCCCAGCGATTAGCTTGCGGCGACGTCGGACAGCGCGCTTGGCGATTATGACCGTGCTCTTGATTGCACTGGTCAGTGGAACTGTTTATTGGAGGGAAGCGCAACGCAGTGATCAGGCCAGAATCCAGAATCCAGAATCCGCAATTAAATCCCTGGCTGTGTTGCCGTTCAAATCGCTCAATTCGAAAACAGATGGTCAGGGTAGTGATGAATATTTGGGCATTGGTATGGCTGACGTGATGATTACGCGACTGAGTAATCTTAGCCAACTGGCTGTGCGCCCAACCAGTTCAGTTTTGCCTTTCGGCGGCAAAGACGCTTTGCAAGCAGGGCAGGCGCTCAAAGTAGATTCGGTGCTGGATGGCAGCATTCAGCAGCAAGGTGATCGCGTGCGTGTGACCGTGCGACTGGTGCGAACCAGTGACGGGCAATCGCTTTGGGCGTATCAGTGCGATGAAGCCTGCACAGACATTTTTCAATTGCAGGACGTGGTTGCTGCGCGCCTGACCGAAGCGCTGGCGCTGCGGCTGAGCGGTGATGAGCAACAGCGAATGACGCGGCATTACACAGACAATGCAGCCGCCTACCAGGCTTATCTCAAAGGCCGTTACCACACGCTGCAATACACGCCGGAAGGAAACCGGCGAGCCGTCGAAGAATTGAACGAAGCTCTTCGGCTTGATCCGACGTACGCGCTTGCTTACGCGGGACTGGCCGATGCCTATACCGCTGCATCGGAATGGCTGTTGCCGCCGCGCGAGGCTTTGTCGAAAGCCAGAGCCGCCGCCGAAAAAGCATTGGCTTTGGATGATACTTTGGCCGAAGCCCACGCAGCGCTGGGGCACGTTTTTGTTCACCAATTTAACCCGGAGGCTGAAGCGCAGTTTCAACGGGCGATTCAGCTTAGCCCGAATTCTGTGGCCGCGATCTTTTTCTATTTTGAGTATTTTTACGTAAAGGATGCGGATAAAAGTGTAGCCATTTTGCGCCGTGTGCAACAACTGGACCCTCTTTCGCCAACCGCGGGAGCATTCATTGTCTCAGCTTACTTGTTGTCCCGCCGCTTTGACGAAGCGCTTGGGGAAGCGCAAAAAACGGTTGAGCTAGACCCGAATAATCCATTTTCGCTGGAACTGCTGGCGATGGCTTACAGCGCAAAGGGAAATCACCCCGCCGCCATTTCAGGAATGGAAAAACTAAAACCACTGCTTCCCACTTCGCAGTTGCTGGGGTTATTGGGAGCGGAATACGCCTTATCAGGCCGACGCGCAGAGGCGCTGAAAACCTTGGCCGAAATGAATCAGATGGCAAAGCGGCAATACATTTCTCCATTTGATGTTGCCCTGATTTACACGGGGCTGGGCAATAAAGATGAAGCCTTCGCCTGGCTCGGAAAAGCCTGCGAAGACCAATCGGAATGGATGGGCGCAATCAATGTAGATTACAGGCTGGACAGCCTGCGCGCTGATCCGCGCTTTGCCGACCTGCAGCGACGCGTTGGCCTGGCGCAATGAGCTAACTGCTCACGTGCAACCTTCTCTCTAAATCGTGACGGATTTTAGACGGGCGGCGTCTTGCGTTCATGTGGGTTTGGTGATGCTATGGTGATGCGTTTGTAACAAGCGTTTTGAAAGGGCTAAACCACTGACAATGAAGCGAATAAATTTTGAACTGACAGAAGCGGAGCGTCGGCAATTGGACGAAGAAGGCTTTCTGGTCTTGGAAAACCTGGCTGTGCCGGAGTTGCTTCCTGCATTGCGCCGTCGTATCGCCGAACTGTTTGCTGAACTGGGCGATCAGGCTGGCGCAGAGTTCAAACAAGAGCCGGATGCAGACCGGCTTGCCAATCTGGTCAATTATGGCGACGTTTTTCAGCGAGCGATTTCCGAGCCCAAACTGTTGGCAGCCGTTCGCCAAGTGCTTGGAGATGAATTCAAGCTGAGCAGTTTGAACGCGCGTTCGACCAGACCGAATACGTCCACGGTGCAACCGCTGCATTGCGACGCCGGAGCTTTGCCGGATGAAGCAGGAAACACGGTCTGCAATATTATTTGGATGCTGGATGATTTCACCGAAGAAAACGGCGCAACCCGTTACGTTCCCGGCACACATCGGTCAGGCAAATTGCCGCAAGAAGTTTTGGCTGATCCGGTTGCCACGCATCCCAACGAAAAACTGGTGCTTGGTAAAGCCGGAACCGTTGTTGTCCTGAACACGCATCTGTGGCACGGAGGAACCGCGAACAGAACCGACAAGCCGCGATTGGCGCTGCATAGTTTTTACTGCCGCCGCGATCAGCCGCAACAGCAATATCAAAAACAACTTTTGAGCCAACAGGTTCAACAGCGACTCGACGAAGATTTGCGCTGGCTGCTTGCGCTGGATGATCCGCTGAATGATACACTCAGCTCGCAATTCAGCGGTCGCAGCGGTTTTATGAAATAAGGCGACACATTACCCATCAGCCATTATCCATTGACCATTATTCGACAGCAGGAAAACAGTTTCCCTGTCTGGTAATTCATAATGGCGAATGGTTAATGGCGAATTCGCTTTGCTAACGATTATGCCTACATCTACAGACACGGCGCCGATTCGTTCCGGCGAAGATTTGAACTGGACTGCGCTGGAAGCGTATCTGCACGAACATTTGCCTTCGCGGCTGGACGGCGAACCGTTCGATCCAACCGCCAAACTTGAAGTCGAGCAATTTCCCGGCGGGCATTCCAACCTGACATATTGCGTGAAATTCGGGGGCTTGGAATTTGTCATGCGCAGGCCTCCATTTGGCCCTGTGGCTCCGACGGCGCACGACATGCCGCGCGAATATCGGTTGCTGGCGGCGATCCATCCGCACTTCAAACTCGCGCCAAAACCGTATTTGCTTTGCGAAGACACCGCTGTTATTGGCGCGCCGTTTTACTTGATGGAGCGTCGCCGAGGCATCGTCGTTCGGCAAACGGTTCCGCCAGAAATTGGTGAAGACTTGGCACTTCGCCACAAAATCAGCGAAAGCCTGGTGGATACCTTGGCCGATTTGCATGCGGTGGATATTCAAGCGACAGATCTGATCAAAATTGGAAAACCGGTGGGCTTCGTCAAACGGCAAGTCGAAGGCTGGGCTGGCCGCTGGGAGCGTTCCAAAACCTCCGAGCTGCCGGAAATGACTGAAGCCGCGCGCTGGTTGATCGAACGGTTGCCGTCAGATCCTGAACGCCCAACGCTGGTTCACAACGATTACAAACTGGACAACTTGATGCTGGATGCGGCTGATCCGACTCGGCTGGTGGCGATTCTGGATTGGGAAATGTGTACGGTCGGCGATCCGCTGATTGATCTGGGATTGCTGCTTTGTTATTGGCCGCAAGCCGATGACGAAGAATTGTTTGCCGATAGTTTGCGCAGCGTGACGATGTTGCCCGGCTGGATGACGCGCGCCGAAATTGTAGATCGTTACGCCGAACGCTCAGGTTGCGATGT
>CAZXHW010000250.1:7242-9739 GCA_964639915.1 uncultured Heliomicrobium sp. | reverse complement strand
TGTGATCAAAATCCCTTCTGACTGAAAGCCTGTGTCTACGGTCAGCAATTTGTTCAGGCTGCGCGTAAACAGGAATGCGCCCGCGACCAGCACCAGCGAAAGCGCGACCTGCGTAACAACCAATGCTCTTCGTAAACTGAACCGTTCTCGGCCCGCCGTCAGTCCGCGCCCTGCGGCTTTCATCGCCGCGCCAGGTTCAATCCGCGCTGCGCGAATTGCGGGCATCAAACCGAACAACACACAGGTCAGCAACGCCAGAACGGCGGCAAAACCGAGCACGCGCCAATCCACGCCCAAATTCAGAAAGACCGTATTGCCGCCATTGCTAAGGTACGCGATCAGAAAGCGGCTCAAGCCTTGCGCCAGCAAAGCGCCCAGCGCCGCGCCAATGAAAGCCAGCAACAAGCTTTCCGCCAGTAACTGCCGGATCAATCGCGCGCGTGAAGCTCCCAGCGCCTGCCGCACGGCCATTTCACGTTCGCGCGCGCTGGCCCGCGCCAGCAATAGATTGGCCAGGTTGGTGCAGGCAATCAGCAACACCAACCCTGCAATCGCCAACAGCAGCCACAGCGATGATTCGTAGTTGGTGCGCAGCACGGAATACCCAGCGCTGGCGGGGACGGCTTCCAGCTTGCTTTGCAAATAATTCTGCACGCTGACCGGCGGATAATTCGCTGGCAGCGTCTTTTCAAACAAACCGGCTGAGAGCGTCTGCAATTCAGCCGACGCCTGCGCCAGGGTGTGTCCCGGCTTCAAACGGCCCGTGACCATCAGCCACCAACTTGTGCCTGAATCAAGCCGGTGATTTTTGCCCGCCGTGATCGCTTCAGCGCAAATCGGCAGCGCCACATCGAAGCTTTGTCCAACTTCAAGGCCAAAGAAATTTGAGGGTGTCACGCCGATGATTTCGAACGGTTGATCGGCAAGCGTGATTTTGCGCCCAATGATGTTTGGCTGACCACCATATTCCTGTTGCCAGAAGGAATGGCTGATGACGGCGTTTCGCGCTCCGCAACCGCGCTGATCGTCTGCGGCGGTGAAGACGCGTCCTAACGTGGCATTCACACCGAGCGTAGGGAAAAATTCGCCGCTAACCCACAGCGCGCGCGCATTGCGCACTTCGCCGCCCTGCGCCAGATTGAAATTGCCCGTGCCCCAGGCGGAAAGACTGGAAAATGATTGTGTTCGCTCTCGAAGCTGTTCCCACAGCGGATTGGTGACGGCCGGATACCGCGTGCTCTTATTGCCCCGCCTGTTGCTAGTGCTCAGTTCGTCGGGACGCACTTCAACCAGCTCGTGCGGTGCATTGACGGGTAATGTGCGCAGCCGCACCGCATCAAGCAACTGAAAGATTGCGGTATTTGCGCCAATGCCCAGTGCCAGCGAAAGAATTGCCACCGTCGAAAAGCTTTTGTGCTTGAGCAACATTCGCACGCCAAAGCGTAGGTCCTGAATCATTTCGTCCTCCCATCTTCGCGGTTGCATCCACAGCGCGTCGGCAAACGCGCCTGCGCTGTGCCACAGCAAATCGAGTTTGTGTTTCGCATTGAGCTTGTCCCATTCGGCAAGCTGCTGTTCGCGCCACTGAAGCTCCGCTTCCCATTCCTGACGCCAGTCCGCGCGCAAGCGGCGCGGCACGATCAGGCCGACGAAACGAATCAACCAAAGCCAGAAGCGAAAGCGTGTTGGTTCAGCCATCATTTTTTACTGGTGCCGTAACGCGGACAGCGGATCTACTCGTGTCGCTTTGCGCGCTGGAATCCAGCAAGCCAGCAATGCCACCATCGCCAGCAGGAGCGGGATCAAGATGAACGTTAGCGGATCGGTCGTGCTAACGGAAAAGAGGAAGGTTTTCATCACGCGCGTTAGCGCAATTGCGCCAGCCACGCCGATTGCTACACCGAGCAAGGTCAGTACCATACCTTGTTTCAAAACCAGGCGAAGCACATCGCTGGCTTGTGCGCCCAGCGCAACCCGCACGCCGATTTCATGCGTGCGTTGCGCCACGGCGTAAGCCATCACGCCATAAATACCGACTGCCGCCAGAACCAACGCTACTGCCGCAAAAATGCCAAGCAGCAGCATGTTGAAGCGTTGGGCTTCGACCGATGCGCCAATGACATCGCGCAGTGATCGCACGCGCGTCATGGGAATTTTGGGATCAACTTTCCAGACACGCTCTTTGATTGCGCTGGTCAGGGCAGCAGTTTCGTTCTGGCCCCGCACCACCAGATTCATCCAGCGTTTCCAGATGCGTCCGGATTGCACGTAAGGCGAATACAAGGCGGGTAGAGGATCAGTGTTCAGTCCGAAAAACTTCACATCCGGCACTACGCCTATGATCGTGATCCAGCGGTCTTTCGGGTCGCGCGCCCAGCGCACGCGTTTGCCGATAGGATTCTGACCGTTGAAAAATTGGTTGGCCAAAGTTTGGTTGACGATTCCAACCAGCGGCGAATTTTCCTGGTCCTGGCTGGAAAAGTCTCTGCCGCTGAGC
>CAZXHW010000250.1:0-7232 GCA_964639915.1 uncultured Heliomicrobium sp. | reverse complement strand
AAAATCGCCTTCAACGCTGACGGTTTGAACATCGGGTTCGCTGCCTTCGGGCAGTTGTTGACCTTCGACCAAAAAGTCGTGCGTCAGCCAATCGCCGCTCAGCGGCACTTCGCTGACCAGTGAAGCCTGAATTCCCGGCAAGGTGTTGACCTCCTCCAAAAGTGTGCGGCGATATTGCGACTGTTTGGGAATGTCTTTGTATCGAGCTTCCGGCAACTCGATGCGCATTGTCACGGTGTTGTCGGGGTTGAATCCGGGCTGGACGGAGCGCAATTGCCAGAAGCTTTTGATCAACAAACCCGCGCCAATCAATAACACCAGCGCCAACCCGATTTCGACAACAACCAGTGCGCTGCGAATGCGTTGCCTTGCGCTTCCCGCCACGCCGCGTCCGCCTTCTTTTAGCGAATCGTTGACGTTGATTCGTGTCGCGTGCCAGGCAGGCATCAACCCGAAAACCACACCTGTCAGTACAGAAACGCCCAAGGCAAACAGCATCACGCGTCCATCCACACCAACCGTATCGAGCAATGGCAAGTCCGTTGGTTTCAGCGCCAGCAAGGCATCAACTCCCAGAAAAGCCAATATCAAACCCGCCACGCCTCCCAGCAGCGCAATCAAAACGCTTTCGGTCAAAAGCTGGCGGACCAATCGCCAACGTCCTGCGCCCAGGGCGACTCGCACAACCATCTCCTGTTCACGCGTTGCCGCTCTTGCCAACAGCAAATTGGCAAAATTGGCGCAGGCAATCAGCAGCACCAGGCCAACCGCGCCAAATAGCACCAGCAACGGCGTGCGAAACTCTCCCACCACGCGGTCATGCAACGGAAAGAGCGTGGTTAGCCGACGAGCGTTTTCTGCCGGAAACGCCTCGGACAATCGTTTGTCCAGGGATCGCATTTCTTCCAGTGCTTGCTGAACCTGTACGCCGGGTTTCAGCCGCGCGTATGTGCGCAAAAAATGCACACCGCGATACGCTGCGGCTTCTTTCGCCGTAACCTTGACTGGACACCAGGCTTCACTTTCGTCACGCGGGTTTTTGAACCCGGCGGGCATCACACCAATCACTTCGTAGCTATTGCCGCTAAGCTGAACCGACTTGCCGATCACATCTTTGTCGCTGCCGAATTGTTCGCGCCACAGGGCGTGACTAAGCACTACAACGAAAGGGCCGCCAGCTTTGTCGTCATCCGGCGTAATCGCTCTGCCCAAAAATGGCTGGACGCCCAAAGTGCGAAAAAAGCTTCCCGTCACCAATGCCGTGCGCCACTGTGTCGGTTCTCCGGTGCTGATGTAGTCCAGCGGCGTAATTGTGTTGCCGCCAATATCGGTAAAAGACTGGTTCCAGGCAGCGAGGTTCTGCACATCCAGAACGGACTCGTTCGAGCGAAAGCTGACCAAGCGCTCCGGGTCTTGATAGGGCAATGGGCGCAACAATACTGCATTCACGACGCTGAAAATCGCTGTGTTGGCTCCAATGCCCAGCGCCAGCGTCAGCACCGTCACGGCTGTGAAGCTTTTATGCTTTGCCAGCATTCGTAAGCCGAACTTCAAGTCCTGAAACATATCGTCCTCCCAACGTTTCGGTTGCAGCCACAACGCATCAGCGAACGCGCCCGCGCTGTGCCACAACAAGTCCAGTTTGTTGCGCCAGGTGAGATGGTCCCACTCGGCAAGCTGCATTTCGCGCCATTGCAGTTCCGCTTCCCATTCCTGTCGCCAATCCGCGCGAAGCTTTCGCGGCACAATCAGGCCAACGAAACGCAACAGCCATAACCAGGGGCTTCGGGTCACTTTCGGCATGGGATTTATCCTTCTTCGCCTGTCGGCTTGAGGTCGGTTCCGGCAGGTGGTGTCAGTTGTTCCAGCAGCCGGAAACGACTGCGCGCTTCGGCCAGGACTTCACGACCCGGTTTCGTCACTTCGTAATACTTGCGCGCGGGTCGCTGCTCCGCGACCGCCACGCTTTGTTTTTCCCATTTGGATTTGATGAGTGCGGCGTCTTCCAACCGCCGCAAAGCCGGGTAAATCGTGCCGCTGGCCAGCCCCGTAATCTGCATGATTTCGAAGCCGTAGCGGTAGCCGTTGTCTAATGCCTGCAAGATTAATGCCATCGTATAAGAGAGATATTTGTGTCTCATAGTTTTCGTCTGGGTTTGGGTGAACCATTTTTACTAGATGTCTAGTTGTATAATCATCTACATAGGGTGTCAAGATGGAGGGCTGTGATAGGTGGGCTATTTCCACATTCCGGGATCAAGATTTTGCAGGAAAGGGCCACTCAGGAAAGGGCCCTTTGTAGGATTTACAATTTTTTGTCTGGTTTTTGGTATGGCTGCAAGCTATTCGGTGTTTGGGAATCGTATAAGAAAAATGTAGCGCTAACGGCTCGGTCTCTAATCCGGCTCCGAACAAATCCTTTCAATCAGAGCGCAGCGCCTGCATGACGTTAATACGCGCGGCGCGCATCGCAGGCAGCAAGGAGGCGATAACCGTGGCAGCAAAGATGATCCCGATAGAGCCCGCCAGTGGCAGTAGCCCAGGCAATTGCACATCCTGAATGTAGTTGCCAATCAGGCGCGAGAACGCAAAACCGGCAACAGCACCCGCCCCCACGCCAAGCACCGCGATGGCCGCACCTTCAATGAGGACGTTCGTGAGAATCTGTTGCGGTTGGGCACCGAGCGCAAGGCGGATTCCAAACTCGCGGGTGCGCCCGCTCACCGAAAAGGCAAGCACTCCAGCCACGCCGACGACCGAAATCGCCAGGGCCAGCGCGGCGAATCCACCGAACACCAGCGTGTTCAACCGATCTGGCGAAAGCACCTCTGCGCGGATGTCTTCAAGTGTTGCCGCGCGCTCAACCGGCTGATCCACGGACAGTTCGCGGATGATTTGCGTGATCGGAGACACCAACGAGTAAGGGTTCGCATGGGTGTGAACGAACAGACGCCCTCCCCAAAGCTCCTGCTGCTCGAAGGCGTGATATACGTTCATCACCTGGCCCGGCACCACGTGTTCATCGTCTACATCGGCCGCGACACCGACGATGCGCCGGGGCTCTGTGCTGATGTTCGCGAACTTCATCACCGGATCAGTCCACATCAGGTGGCGGTTGATCGCATCCTGATTCGGGAACATCCGCTGCGCCAGGCTTTGGCTGACAATGACGACCGGCTCGCCGCCTTTGCGATCCGCGTCGTTGAAATCGCGTCCGGCGATCAGCGGGACTCCGAGCGCCGCGAAAAATCCTGGCGAAATTGTCCGTAGTTGCGCGCGCGGATCTTCTTCGCCCGGCGCGCGGACGTGGTCGTACGCTGAGAATTCAAAGCCGGGTCCGAAGTTGACCGCATCACGCCACGGCACGACGGTGCCGACGGCGACGCGATCCACGCCCGGCAGCGCCGTGATGCGCCGGATTGTTTCCTTGTAGAAATTCACGATCTGATCAGGCGTCCGCCCGTAAGACATCACCGGCACGTTCACTGCAAGCACCTGACGCGTGTCGAATCCGGTTGGCGCAGCTTGCAGCGCCAGCAGCGTCTTGAGCAGCATGCCAGCGCCAGCCATCAATACGAAAGACGCAGCGATCTGCGTCATGGCGAAGACCCGCAAGCGGCGGTTCGTGCTTCCAGTGATTCTCACACTGCCGTTCGACAGCCCCAGGCTCTGGGAGGCGTTGGCAGACGGCAGGCGCGGCACAAAGGCCAAAAGAACCGCCGCGATGACCGCCAGCGCCGCTCCGACCCAGAGCATGCTGGAATCAACGGTGAGATCGAGCGCGCGGACTGAAAAGCGTGAGGCGTACCGAGCCAGAATTGCCACCATTGGCCGCGCAATCAGCACGCCGAGCGCAGCGCCCGCGCCACAGAGCAGCAAGGTTTCAGCCAACAGCGTCCGGCGCAGCGCGCCATTACTAGCACCAAGCGCTGCTCGAATCGCCAACTCGCCTTCGCGCCGAACCGTACGCGCCAGAATCAGGTTGGCAACGTTCGAGCAGGCGATGACAAAGATAAGCGCTGATGCCGCTAGCAGCACCAGCAACACGGTTCGCGCGCGCGACGTGATTTGGTCGCGCAGTCGCACGGCTTCGATGCGGAAGTCCGCTTTCGCCGAATAAGCTTCTGGATGCTCTTTCACGATCGCCTCATGCACGAAGCGCAGTTCGGCGCGCGCCGCTTCGAGACTTGCTCCGGGCGCGAGCCGGGCAAAGAGCTCCGTCATGCGATGAACCCGTCCGGTCACCATCGTCGCCGACAGATGGTGTGGGCTGGTCACGATATTGGCGATAATCTCGGTTTCTGCCGGATACGGTACGGACGGTTCCAGCACCCCTACGATAGTGGCTGAACGCTCGCCGAGTCGGATAGTTTTGCCGATCACGGAAGGATCGCCATTTAGTCCGGTTGTCCAGAAGCGATACGTCAGCACTGCCGCGCCAGCAGCGTTCGCGCCATCGTCTTGTGCGTCGAGCAGTCGGCCGAGCACCGGATGCAGCCCCATGACCTCGAAATACGATCCACTGACGACGCCCGCGCGGACCTCGCGTGGCTCGCCCAGGCCAACCATCGTAAAGCCGATGGTGGAGAAGTCGCCGAAAGCGCTCAGCGTCTTGACGCGCTCGCGCAGGTCCTGGATTTCGGGCACTGAGAACGCAACGTTGTCGGCGCCGATGCCTTGCGCACTCTGGCGGATATAGATCAGGCGGTCTTCGTCACGATTGACCAGCGGCCGCAGTAGCACACTTCGCACTACACTGAAGATCGCGGCGTTGGCCCCAATGCCAAGCGCCAGCGTAAGCACAACCGTGGCCGCAAGCCCTTTGGCGCGCGCCAGCGAGCGGAGCGCAACTTTCAAATCCTGAAGGAATAATTCGGGTTTGAGAATCATCGTTTAATCTCCTTAAATCACAGAGCGGGGATGCTTTATCTGCCAATAGGGCAGATGAACGGACAGTCCTCAACGATAAAGTTGCCGGATGGTTTCCATTCGGCGGACCTAGTGCGCTCTGACGCTGTCGCACGTCGCTAGGAACAGGTCACCAGTTAGTCGAACGGCGAACACTAAAATCGACATCTGTCCGTCACAAAAACTCTATTTTTTGTTTGAATACGTCCTTTGGGGAGGGTTCGACACAGGGCTCTTTTTCGCGGAGGTGTTTCCGTTTGTGATGGAGGTGGATACTTTTCTGAGTGGGCAACTTCCTCAAGCGGATCGTAGTGTTTCAGCAAGTGCAGCGAGAAACGGCAGGTTTTGTATGCTCCTTAATCGGCTTTATCGAAAGTGCGGCTGAACCTTCAAATTCCCGCTGGACTAACCAAGGTTGAGAGCTAGTACCCTCGTGGCCGCACTCATCGCGAGGAATTTTTTCGCCGCTGCTCGCTCTCCTTTATGATTTCGGTCAGATCCGAAACCGGCCGTACCTCGACCGGTCCAAGTCCATACTTGAAGCCTGGAAGCTGCGACACAAGCTGAATGGCGTGATTGAGGTCTCGTGCTTCAAGGATCTGAATGCCGCCGAGTTGTTCCTTGGTTTCCACATAGGGGCCGTCAGTTGCTGCAACTTTGCCGTTTTTCCAATACAGCGTTACAGCGGTGTCTGGAGGCTGAAGAGGTAATTCGGCAACAACCTGTCCGTTGGCACGCAGATGGTCGTTGTATTCAAAGCATTCGTCGAGCACGGCGTGTCGTTCGTCCTCGGTCATCCCTTCGAAGGTTCCTGGCTCGATGTATCCCAAACAGATGTATTTCATTGTTCTTCTCCTCCTGGTGGAGCCAAGCCCGGCAGTCGCAGATTTTTCCTTCACTGTTTCAAGTAACGAAGCGCAACACATCCTGATTGGAAGGTCTTTGACTCAACAAGTTTTAATTGCAAACTTTCCGGCAGACTGACGCCTTCGAGCAAGCGTCTCCCTTCTCCCGCAACGACTGGCCCAACGACGAAACGATATTCATCAACAAGACCAAGCTCTATCAGTTGGGAAGGAATACTTACACCGCCGAGTAAAATGCTTTTGCCTTGTTCTTGTTTCAGTGTAAGGATTTCGTCGCGAAGGTTTGTACGGACAATTCGCGTATTTCTATCGTCGGCTTTGTCCAATGATCGTGAAAAAACAATTTTGTTGATGGAGTCAAATGCTTGAGCAAATTCGTTCGATGCTTTGTCCATTGACTGGCTTTTTGCGACTTCCGGCCAAAAAGGGACCATCAATTGGTAGGTGATCCGCCCAAAGACGCCCAGGTCAACTTCACGCAGGAGGTCTGTAAAATATTCATGTGTCTCGTCATCAGCAACTTGTTTGGTGTGGTCAACGCAGCCATCCAGGGTAGTGTTGATTGCGAAGATTACATTTCTCATTTGATTGTCCTCCAGTTTTTACGGCGCTTTATGTTGCCACCATCCCGGTCTGGACTGCGCCGGCGCGCTCGTAATTCACGAGGATGACGCCGGTCGAGCCGACAAGGGTTTCCGTCACCTTGAACGCGGCTGGAATCGTCCCCCCGGCAAATAAACGTTTCCCCTCGCCCAAAGTGATCGGATAGATCATCAGCCAGAAATTATCCACCAGATCATGCTTCATCAGTGTCTGGAGCAGATTACCGCTTCCCCAGATATGCAGATCGGGTCCTTCCCCTTGCTTGAGCTCAGCGACTTTTTTCGCAACATCCCCGTTTAAAAACACCGAGGGTTGCCATTCGGAAGAAGTCAAAGTGTTCGAGGCGACGTATTTAGTGGCCGTGTTGACGTTGGGCCAAATGTCGCCATGTTGCGGCCAATACGCAGCCCAAATATCAAACGTTTTACGCCCCAGCAACAGGTCAATCGGCGTATCCAACATCTTTTTCACGGCCGCTCCGATCACGTCATCGTCAAAGGGCGCACACCATCCGCCATAGGCAAAGCCGTTGCTCGTATCCTCGTCCGGCCCGCCCCCTCCTTGTATGACACCATCTAGGGTAATGTGTTCAAGTACGGTAATTTTTCTCATGATCTCGTTCCTTTTATTTCTGACCCCGCATCGGTAAACGATCGGCGGTCTAATGATAGGTAATTATTGCTTCTGGGGCTTGGCATCGAGAAAGTCGTTCACCATTGGGACGATTGTTGACATGCGGTTCATCAGCGTGACGTGGGTTGTGTCAGGCAAAATTGCCAGCCTCGAAGCCGAGCGCGGCTGCATGTCACCGAAAATCCCGCCGCCCTTCAGGCTGAACATTTCCGAAATGTGATC
>CAZXHW010000249.1:0-9757 GCA_964639915.1 uncultured Heliomicrobium sp. | reverse complement strand
GATATAGACAGAGATTCCGGTTTTGTTTGCGCTCAAACCAATTTGATAAAACTCTCTGGTTGTTCCATCAGCATATTTCATAGTCTGAAGTCCGTATCCAATATTAGGATTAGAAACAGTCTTACCATCGCCATCTCTACCGTCGAGGAACCATAATTTACCTGCTGGCCTTACTTCCAGAATGATGCGGTGCAACGCCTGCATGTCGCTGCGTTTGGGTTCAGGCTGGCTGGAAATATACTTTTGGATTTGTTCTTGTACGTCCATATAAAATATAAGATTACGGGTTGCTTACTTTGCCTTTTCCTATCCCTCTGGGCCGACACCGGGCACGACAACCCGGTGCCAGCGCACTGCGGACAGTCTATTCCGTTGCTTCCTCCGGCGCCGGGTAGAAAAGAAGCTCCCGTACTTCGCCAGGCACCTCGCAGGCGATGGCAGCCTTCTTCGCCCATGCAAGCGCCTCATCCAGATTGGCGGCTTCCAGAATCCAGAAACCGCCCATGTGCTCCTTGGTCTCGGTGTATGGCCCGTCGGTGACGAGCACATTGCCGTCAGGCTGCTTCCGCACCGTCTTCGCGTTGGCGGCCGGGGAAATGCCGCAGGCGAACTTCCTGGCGCCGGCAGCAATCAATTCGCGGTTGAGCGCGTGAATTTCTTCGATCATCGCTTCGGTTACCGTGGACGGGTCGAAGTCGTCGGGAAGGTAATTACAAACCAGATACTGTGGCATAACTTTTTCTCCTTGTTTGTTTTGATTCAGAGAGTCTCAGAGAGCTAGGACTCATCGTTTCTGTCATCAGATAGTCGTTCGGGAGACAGAAAATCGACAGCGATCCCAATTTTTATTTCAGGTTTTATTTCAGTTGGCGAATCCGCTCCTGCAGGAATTGCCGCTCTGGTTCCTGCTGGGTCAGCTCCAGAGCTTTCTCATAAGAGGACCGTGCCTCGGTCGTTCTGCCGAGCCTGCGGTACATTTCTGCACGGGCTGAATGCGCCAGGTAATAATTGGCCAGTTCGCCCTGTTCCAACACCGCGTCAATCTGCCGAAGACCGGCCTCTGGACCATCGCACTCTGCAATTGCCACGGCACGATTTAGCTGTACCACCGGCGAAGGGTGAATTCGCAGCAATCGGTCGTAGAGCGCAACGATCTGCCGCCAGTCGGTCGTCGCCGTGGATTCCGCCTCCGCATGAACGGCCACAATCGCAGCCTGCAGCGTGTAAGAGCCGAAGCGGTGAGACTTCAGGGCTTGCTCTACTAATGCAATCCCTTCGGCGATCTGCTCCCGGTTCCAGAGCGAGCGATCCTGGTTCTCCAGCAAAATCAGCTCTCCGGTCGGAGAGGTTCTCGCGGCGCGACGGGATTCCTGTAGCAACATCAGGGAAAGCAGCCCAATGACTTCCGGCTCTGGCTGGAGTTCGGCCAGTAGCCGGCTCAGTCGAATTGCCTCACTGGTTAGCTCGGCGCGCATTACCTCTGCTCCCGCCGCAGCCGAATACCCCTCGTTAAAGACTAGATAAATAACCTGAAGCACCGCGCCCAGCCGGTCGGGCAATTCCTGCGGCATCGGCACCTCGTACGGGATTGGTGTCTCTCGAATCTTTGCTTTTGCGCGCACAATGCGTTGCGCCAGCGTGCGCGGAGGGATGAGGAAGGCCTTTGCTATCTCCTCGGTGGTCAGCCCGCACACCTCACGCAAGGTGAGCGCAACGCGCGCTTCTGGCGCTAGAGCTGGATGACAGCAGGTAAAAATCAGGCGCAGCCGGTCGTCTTCAAGGATGTCTTGTTCCTGGGAACTTTCCGCCGAATTCAATTGCGCTTCCAGGTATCGCGCAAGCTCGTCTTGAGACGCATCAAATCTTGCTCGTCGGCGCAGCGTATCAACGGCTTTGAATCGGGCAGTCGAAATCAACCATGGTCGCGGATTGTCAGGAATTCCATTTGTGGGCCACAGGCTCAGCGCAGCCGCAAAAGCTTCGTGCATCGCCTCCTCGGCAAGATCAAAATCACCGAGCAAGCGGATCAGAGTTGCCAGGATTCGTCCCGAATCCAAGCGATAAAGAGAGTCGAGCAATTCGCGTATCTGCTCGGTAGGTCGTTCGGACATGGCGTGGAACTTAGCAAACCAGCTACCCCGAATCAATTTGGCAAACGGCTGATTGATGCAAAGTCGCCAGATCGTGATTCTGAAACCTGGGCAACAGAACACTTCTTCGTGGTGAATGCCGCTGGCAGGTGTCAACAGATTGGCTGGCATTAGTTCGCCAATCTCCAAACCGTTATCTAACTTCAATCGCTGCAAATCAGAGGAACCGATTTCCGCTATTCCCAAACACCTATTTTGCTGCGCTTGCAATGCGGGTGCTTTCCGCCAAAAACGCTTTGGCTTTTTCGATGGTCGTGGGTGTGGCTTGTTTGACCGAACCTGAGTTGAACGGCGGTTGCGGGTCGTATTCCATTGTCAGTTGAATCGCCTTGGCCGCTTCTTCACTGCTTTCCAGCGCTACCAATGTCAGTGCCATGTCAATTCCGGCGGAAACACCTGCGGCGGTAATAATTTTGCCTTGGCGAACAACACGTTGCTGCGTTGGTTTTGCGCCAAACATTTTCAAGGTATCCATTGCCAGCCAATGCGAAGTGGCATCCAACCCTTTCAGCAACCCTGCTGCCGCCAGAATCAGCGAACCGGTGCAAACCGAAGTCGTCCATTTCGACTTCTCATGAATCTGTCGCACCCAGGCCAGCACTTCCTTGTCCTGCATTTGCTTGGGCGTGGTCAATCCGCCGGGCAAGACCAGGATGTCCGCCTTTGGAATATCGCGAATCGCATGCTCGGCATTCAGGCTCAAGACTTGCGAATCCATGCGCACCAGGCCGCGTTCTTTGGCGGCAAAGCGAATCACGGAGTTGGGCAATCCTCGCAGCGCTTCGTACGTGCCGACGGCGTCCAGGGCAGTCATGCCTGGATACAGGTAAATCACGATTTCAAGCGGTGGGTTGTTCATAGCGGTTTTGGGCTGGTTTTCCTGCGCGTTGATGGTTTGGGCGCTGGCGGTTGCAACCAGAGTGGTCGCCAGAAAGTCGCGCCGGTTAAGCGAATGATTCATCGTCAGGCTCCATGAGTGAAAACTCGTTTGATAATCCTGTAGCAAAACTTGCAACAGGCGTTGGAACGCTCTTCGGCGGCGATGCTACGCAAACAGCGCGTATGGCGCAACGACATCACTCAGAGTTTCTGGCCAAGCGCATTCTACAGAATTCAAGAAAGGCTTTTTCCTCCCACGAAGGCACACGAAGAAAACACGAAGAAGAAACAAAAGCCGTTTTCTCTTTCTTCGTGAAACTTCGTGTGCCATCGTGGAAGAAACATTTCTTAAAAACCATGGGAGTTGAGTCTGCCATCAGAATTTTTTGTTTGCCTCGGCAGCAGCGGCTTGAAGCAATTTGGCCTGCTCCTGTGATAGTTCAATTTTCCCAAGCGTCTTTGACCGAAGTTTTAAGCTGGCGGGCAAACCAACAGGCGATTTTCCAAACAGCTTTTCGTACATCACAAGGGCAGCCAAATACGAACCCGCCACAGAGGGATGAAACTTGTCTTCCGAATAAAGCGCTAATTTGGCGTCGAGTTTCCAGGCTTCACGCCACGCTTGGCCTGCGGGAATGAGGATTGCTTTCACTTCATCGGCAGCCAATTTGTAAGACTCCACAACTCGATCGAAATCACCGAAGCGAGCTTCAGAAGGCCAAACCATATATAGCGCCGGTTTTGCACCGGCAGCGCGAATTTCTTTGTCGAACAGACGCGTGTATTTCAGCAAGATCTGGCGGCTTTCTTCCAAACCAGACGGACCTTGCTGCAACACCACAAAATCCCATTTGGCTTTGGCGATGGCTTTTTGCGCCTCGCCTCGCTGCCAATGTTCTTCCAGTCCGAAGTTCGGAAACGCGATCATCTGGTAAATGAGCCGTCTTTGGTTTGATGCCTCGGCAAAGGCTTCGACAATCGCGGGCAGATCGTTGGCGTAAGTCAGGCTGTTGCCAATGAACAAAACGCGCAATTCGCTTTTTGTTTCCTGTGCATTTACGGAAACGAGAAAAGACGCAATGACCGCGAGTAGCAGGAAGCTGTATCGAATGATTTTCATCATCAATCACTCCTTCAAGATTAAGGCACTGATACATTACCTCGCGCATCAGCAAGCGGTTAGTTTAGCAAGCGGCCGCTTGCTAACGCGCGCGTTACTGTACCGATCTTTTTAGTCGTGCCGCAAAGCCACCAGCGGATCAACCTTGGTTGCGCGCCGCGCAGGGAAATAACACGCCAACAATGCAACCGTTGTCAGCAACAAAGCGATGGTTGTGAATGTCAGCGGATCAGTCGCGCCAACGCCGTACAACATGTCAGTCAGCAGCCGCGTTAAGCCAAATGCCGCGATCAAGCCCAACGCCACACCTGCCAGCGCCATTTTCATGCCGTGACCCAGAATCAGCCGCAGAACGTCTTTACGTTGCGCGCCCAGGGCCAGACGGATGCCAAGTTCGTGTGTTCGTTGACCAACCAGATACGAAATCACACCATAAAGCCCAATACTTGCCAGCAGCAACGCCACGGCAGCAAAGCAATTGAGAAGCATCATTGAAAAGCGCTGGCGGCTGAGCGAATCGGAAATTACTTCGTTCAACGTTTGCGGACCGGAAATAATGTTCTGGCTGTTCTGGGTCTGGATGACATGGCGTATGGAATCGAAAATTGTTGACCCTGCCTTTCCAGTGATCCCTTCGGCGCGAATGATGACACCTACGCCGGGAGGATTTCCCTCCACTTGCCGGAAGGGCAGGTAAAGCTGCGATTGAAGCGATTGCCTATCGTCGCCGTCCAGGCTCCATTGTTTGACGTGGCCGACTACGCCAACGATCTGGAAGGGATCATCGTCATTTCCCAGATTGATTCGTTTGCCAATGGGATCTTCGCCAGGGAAATGTTTGCGGGCAAAAGCCTCATCAATTACCGCGACCGATGGAGCGCCTTGTTCATCCTGATTGGTGAAAAAACGCCCCTGTTTGATCGGGATGCTCATTGCCGTCTGGTAGCCGGGTTCGACTCGATAGACGACAGACATCTGCATTTCGCTGGTGCTGGCGGGCTTGGGACGGTCATCGCGCCAGAAATACAGATCGTCTTCTCCCTGCAAAGGAGCCGCGCCGGTGGAAAAGGACGCAGCCTTAACACCGGGGATGGCGTTCAGCTTCTCGCTGACGTCGCGCAAATTGGCGTGCGCCGCTTCCGGGCTGGCCCCGCGCATGGATGGCGGAAAATTCAATCCGAAGGTCAGCACATTATCCGGCTGAAAGCCTGGATCAACGTTCCAAAGCGCACCCAGACTGCGAATCATCAACCCTGCGCCAATCAGCAGGACCAGCGCCAGCGCCATTTCCACCGCAACAAGGATGCCTTGCGCGCGATGACGCGCGCCGCTAGCTCCACGGCCTCCTTCTTTAAGCGTTTCGGATAAACGCCATTGTGAGGATTTCAGCGCTGGAGCAAGTCCCGCCAGCACTCCAGTCAGCAACGAAATGACCAGGGTAAAAATCAGAACCCTGCCATCCAGCCCAATTTCCTCCGCGCGCGGCAACCCGGCGGGCAAAGCAGCCAGCGCGGCTTTTGTTCCCCAGGCGGCAAGCGCCAATCCCAGTCCGCCGCCAAGCAATGCCAGCAACAGGCTTTCGGTCAGCATTTGCCGCAGCAATCGCCATTGGCCAGCGCCTAGCG
Source organism: uncultured Heliomicrobium sp. (assembly GCA_964639915.1). Classification (GTDB taxonomy): domain Bacteria; phylum Acidobacteriota; class Blastocatellia; order RBC074; family RBC074; genus RBC074. The sequence continues at coordinate 3,983 of CAZXHW010000249.1, read as the reverse complement.
CGGCACGAATAGCGAATTCGCGTGTTCTGCCGGTCGAACGCGCCAGTAGCAGATTGCTGACGTTCACACACGCAATCAACAACACGAACCCGACTGCACCCAGCAACATCCACAAAATCGGTCCGACATCGCCGATCAATCTTTGCTTCAGGGGAACGAGCGCAGCGCCATTGCCGCGATTGGCATCGGGATAAGCTTCAGCCAGTCTGCGCATCACACCGTCCAAATCGGCTTGCGCCTGCGCCATCGTCACGCCGGGTTTCAGCCGTCCAATGCCATGCAGCCCCAACGCCGCGCTGCGATTCTGCAAGCCGGAATTGTTCCACTGGCCAATCGGCACATAAACATCGGTGCCGCGATACAGATTGAAGCCTGCCGGAAGCACGCCGATAATCGCGTAGCTTTTGTCATCCAGCGTCAGGCTTTTGCCAATCGCGTCCGGCGAAGCATTGAATTTGCGCTGCCAAAGCTCCGCGCTGATCAGCACCACAGGGCCCGCGCCGCGTTCATCTTCGCCGGGCGCGAAATTGCGCCCCAGCGCTGGCTGAACGCCAAGCACAGAGAAAAACTCTGCCGTAACGCGTCGCCCGTCTACCTGCTCAGGTTCTCCTGCCCCGAGCAGGCTGAAACTCGATCCACGTGAAATCGCCATTGCGGAAAATGTCTGGTTCTCCTTTTTCCAATCCAGGAAATTGGGGTAGGGAATTGCGCCAGTCGCGAAATTCGGCTTGCTCTGGTGCAGCGTGATCAGTTGATCCGGCTGCGGATAAGGCAGCGGATTGAGCAGCACGCCGTTGACAACTGAAAACAGCGACGCATTCGCACCGATGCCCAGCGCCAGGGTGAACACAATCACGGCGGTAAAGCCGGGATTCTTCAATAACATCCGCACGCCATACCGTAGGTCTTGAAACATTTCATCCTCCAGTCTTTTTGGTTGCAGCCACAACGCGTCCCAAAACGCGCTGGTGCTGCGACGCAACAAATCCAGTTTGTTTTTCCAATCCAGCCGTTCCCAATCTGCCAACAGGGTTTCGCGATACCGCAACTCGGCTTCCCATTCCTGCCGCCAATCCGCGCGCAGTCGCTGCGGCACAATCAAGCCGACAAAGCGAATCAGCCACAGCCAAAATCGAAAGCGGATTGTTCGCTTTGTCCACGACATCAAATCTACTCCTGCCGCAGCGCTTCCATTGGATCAATTTTGGTTGCTCGTCGCGCCGGGAAGTAGCAGGCCGCGAAAGCCGTTAGCAGCAGACCGAAAGCGACAAGAGCAAACGTTGCCGGGTCAGTCGCTTGTACTTCATAAAGCTGACTTGCCAGCAGGCGCATCAGCGCGAAAGCTCCAATCAGGCCAAGGGCCAAACCAAGCAGTGCTGGATGCAGCCCCTGGCGAAAAACCAAGGCCAGCACATTGGTTTGCTGTGCTCCCAGCGCCAGACGGATGCCGATTTCGCGTGTCCGCTGATTGACACCGTAAGCCACCACGCCGTATAGGCCGACGACCGTCAGCAACAGTGCCGTCGCGGCGAACAGGCCGAGCAACAATGTGCTGAAGCGATGTCGCGCCACAGCCGTTGTAACCAATTGCTGCATGGTGCGGAAGTTGGCGATGGGAAGTGCCGCATCGAGTTGTTTGATCTCCTGCCGAATTGCTTCGTGCAGTGAAGGCAGCGCCGCCGCATCAACGCGCAACGCCAGCGACATCTCGTCGGTTTCGCCCGGTGATTGCGCCAGCGGATGATAGAGTTGCGGGCGCGCCTGGGTTTCCAGAGCATATCCACGCACATCGCGGACGACACCGACAATCGTTCTCCACTCCTTGTCATCCAAAACCCGTTTAATGTGCTTGCCGACCGCATCGCCTTTGGGGAAAAACTGCCGCGCCATGGTTTCGTTGATGATGACAACAGGTGGTTTGCCAGCACTATCACCCGCGTCGAAATCGCGCCCGTTAATTAGGCTGATGCCCATGGCGTCGAAGTAATGCGGAGTAATCATCCTATCTTCCGCTACTGGCTCTTTGCCGCGCGGCGCAGGTTCCACGCCTTCAATGGAAAGCCAGGTGACATTCTCATTACCAGCCAGTGGCAGGCTGGTAATTGCTCCGACTGCGCGCACTCCGGGAAGGTGGTTGAGTTGCGTGCGCGCCTTCTCGAAAAATTGCCCTCTTTTTTCTGCATCCGAATAGCGTGACCAAGGCAGCGAGACATCAAAGGTCGCGACACCATCCGGATTAAAGCCTGGATCAACAGCCAACAATCTTTTGAAACTTTGCAACATCAGAGCAGCGCTGATGAGCAGCACCGCCGCCAGCGCAACTTCAGCGGTGACCAGTAGGCTGTGGCTGCGCAGGCCGCGTCCTGCAGAATTTGTGCGGGCGCTGTCTTTGAGCGCCTCTGCCAGGTTCACTTTTGACCCTTGCCAAGCGGGAACCAAACCGAACAGTACACCGGTCAGAATGGAGATGAATGCTGTGAACAGAAAAACATTTGTGTCCAAGCCTATATTTTGCAAACGCGGCATGTTGGGTGGGATAAACTTTAGTAATGTGTTTAATCCCCAATAGCCAAACAGCAATCCCAGGCCGCCGCCAAGTGTCGCCAGCAACAGACTTTCAGTCAGCAACTGACGGATGATGCGCGCCCGCCCCGCGCCGATTGCGGCGCGCACTGCCATTTCACGACGCCTGACGGAAGAGCGCGCCAGCAACAGGCTGGCGATGTTGGCGCAGGCAATCAGGAGCAGGAAACCCACTGCGCCCAGCAGCATCAGCAGCGGGGTGCGAGACTTGCCGACAATTTGATTGAAGAGAGGAGACAGCCAAATGCGCCAGCCTTCGTGGGTTTGCGGATAAGCGATGGCTTGCCGAGCGGCGATGCTGTCCATTTCAGCTTGTGCCTGCTCTGGCGCGACGCCAGCTTTCAGACGTCCAATCAGGACGAGTTGCCTTTGGATTCGATTGGTCCAGTAGGTGTCTTCTTTGGCCAGCGGCACCCAAAGATCGGCTCTTTCCGGCAGGTGGTAAGCCGAGGGCATTTCAGTTCCGCGCGGAAAATTGAAGCCTTCCGGCATGACGCCGACCACTGTGCGGGACACACCGTTAACGGTAATTCTTTTGCCGATAACCTCTGACGCTCCGCCGAACCGCCGCTGCCACAGGGCATAACCAAGGATCGCAACGCGGTCTTGGCCACGCTGCCCTTCTTCGTTTGAGAATTGGCGGCCAAGTATTGGGCTGACGCCAAGCATGGGCATTAGATTCACTGACACGTTGACTGCACCGACCCGCTCAGGATCGCCATTATCGGATAGGTCGGCGATTTTGGACTGAAAAGCGGCGATTTGTTCGAAAGACGTTGCCGAGGTTCTCCACTCTTGTAGATCGGAGTTCGCAGGCGGAAGTTCATGAAAGCCAAGTTGCCATGACGGATTATCCGTCCAGATCATGTACAGCCGTTCAGGCTCATGAAATGCCAGAGGCTTGAGCAAAACGCCGTGAATGACGCTGAAAATGGCGGTGTTCGCGCCAATGCCCAACGCCAGGGTCAATACCACTGTTGCGGTAAAGCCTGGGTTTTTCAGCAACACGCGGATGCCGAATCGTAAATCCTGAATCATTTCGTCCTCCCAACGTTTCGGTTGCAGCCACAGGGCGTCCCAGAACGCGCTGGTGCTGCGCCAAAGCAAATCCAGTTTGGTTTTCCAGTTCAGTTTGTCCCATTCGGCCAGAAGCGTTTCGCGGGTGCGCAACTCAGCTTCCCACTCCTGCCGCCAGTCGGCGCGCAAGCGGCGCGGGATGATCAGACCGATGAAGTTGATGAGCCGCAGATGTAATCGCATTCTTCACTCGAATCAGTCGTGCCGAAGGGCGACCAGCGGATCAACTTTCATCGCCCGCCGTGCCGGGACAAGGCAGGCCATTAGCGCGGTGGCGAGCAGTAAACCCGCAACCAAAGCATACGTAATCGGATCGAAGGCCG
>CAZXHW010000248.1:681-9798 GCA_964639915.1 uncultured Heliomicrobium sp. | reverse complement strand
TGTACTGATTGACCGAGACGAAAACTTTAGTGTCTTTCAGGTACTTGTCTCGAAAACCATCAGCAATAATTTTGCCGAATTCGTCAGGTGTCTTGCCTTCCACATTCATTGCGCCAAGGTAGTACATAGGAATATTGCCCGAGCTGCTGACTTGAAAATTCCCTGACAGCTCTGGTGCATCTTGAATAATGACTTCAATCACATCGCTGGGCGATAACCTTTAATCTTCGTCAGCAGCGAAGATTACATCCGGCCCAACTTTCGGGCTAGTCTGATTGGAAGCGTCGCCGCTAGTATCTCCACGATTAACAGTTGGCAAGCCGGGACGCTGAGGTTGCTGCCCCAACGCGCTTGTAGCAAGGATGGTTAACAACACAAGACTGGCAGCAGCCAGTACCCTCAAAAAACTTCTAGATTTCGACATGAATCCTTTCACAACTTTACCTCCACAACTCTGTACTTTAACGCTTTAGCGATTTACCCGTACTGAAGCGCGTTGCCGAGTCTCGATGAATCCGATCTAGCTGTTGATTTTCTCGCTGAGGCTTGAATGTTAGAAACAATCGCGGCCAAGGCCAGAAAAAGTAAGGCATTAGACGGTATCTGCAAATTAAAATCAAACAGGCTATGGACAAGCATCGCGACTAATCCACCGCCACAACCTAAAGCCATTACAGACTTTACCTCATTCTGATGCTGTATGGCTCGAATAAGATTTCTGCAAAGAACAATCGCAAACCAAAGAGCAATTCCACCGCCAATCACGCCACAATCCGCAATGATTTGCAGATAGTCGTTATGCGCCTGACTGACGATTATGGCCCCGTTGCTTTTGCTATAAATTGGATAAGCAGTTTCATAAGCCCCCAAGCCTATGCCCGTAAGCCAATTTTCCCGAATCATTGCTATAGTGTCCCGCCAGATTGGACCACGGCTTTCGAGAAATCCGCTTTTTTCTTCCCCTTCACTGCGCAAATCGCTCTGCAATTCGGTCTGCCCTATACGATTTAGAACTTCATTCGCTCCAGCCCAGTAAACACCGACGAATATTGCCGAAGCAATTAATGCCAAGGCTCCGATCCTTGGCAAAAAAGCTGTCCTCCAAACTCCTTCTCCCATTCTTTGAGCGCGCCTGATGGCAGGCTGCAAGCTGAACAAAACAACGAAAATGATGCTTGCCGCTAAGCTCACCATCCCCCAACGAGAAAGTGAAATAACAATCGCCACTCCCATCATCGCAGCCGCAAATCCGTAGAAAATGGCGATCTCTTTTTGCACAACCCGAACAAAAACCATGGCCAGGGGAATGGGCAAAATCATTTCGACGAAGCCCGTAAAATGGTTATGATTGACAAAAGAACCGAAGGGAGAAGGGGGAATTATGCTTGGCTGAATAAGCCAGAAATATTTTCCATTCCAGGTAAATTTCTGAATCAATCCGAAAACCGAAAGACTCAATCCGAACAGAATCAGAAAATTCCTGAACCAGAGCAGCCTTTTACTGCTGACAAAGAAGTTGGAAACGATCAAAAATGCAAAAATCAGGATCAGTAGAACTTCTAAAGCCAAGCGCGTCGCTTCTATGTCTAACGAAACTCCAAACCGTTTGCCCGACTCGCCAACCTTGGAAAGGCTCTGCAAGAAGCCCCATATGAAAAGAGCGATCAAGGGCCATAGAAGCGAGGGAATAGTAATCGTCACATAACGGTCAAGTACCGTTTTCACAACCCAGAGCAATAAAAGGCAGATAACCAGAAAGCCCAAAACTGCTATTGCCCATGCCTCCACCGCTCCAAAAGCCAGCGCCGTAAAAAACTGGCCAGCAAGCAATCCAATGGCAATGACATTGCCAAGAAAATCATTTTCCTTTTCTGACTGTGTGGGACGACCTTCAGGAAATAGTGTGTCTTCTGGCACCAATCAAATTACTCCATTCACTGCTCTGTCAGCTTGAAATCATCAAACCAAACAGTCCCTTTAGTTGGCTCATCGTATTCCGCTTTCGGGATTCGCACTATTGCGACGTTCGCCACTACATTTTCAGAAAGGGGCGCCAGATCAATGACCAAACGCTGCCAATTCGCGGAATCGGCAACGACCGGCCCAGAAACAGCCAAAATCCCTCTTTGCCCGACTAAAGCGATTCGCGGCCCTTCCGGTGTCACCAGGTTGGCAACCAACGCATAACATTCAAGCCGATAGCGCGTATTCGCCTTGAGAACGACCATCTGTAGAATTTCGTTTTCAAGTCTGGTCGTGTCCCGACCAACAAAAGATAATTTCAAAGACTTCGATCCAGTACGATGAATGCTGCGGTCAATGCCAATTCGCGCATAATTGCTGGCTTTAAGTGACCAATCGAAATGTCCAAAATCCTTGGGAGCACTCTGTTCAAATCCGCTATTCCATATTCCTGTTTCTGACACCGCATCCTTGCCAACTACGTCTAGCCAAAGCTGACGGGCGTCCGGGCTTCGATTCGATTGAATCAGCCAAGTAATAAAGGCGGGCGCGCTTGGTGATTTCAATTTTGCTTGTGTATCAACGCTGCGAAAAACACTGATAGCAGAATCCACTTGCCCCTGTTCGACCAAAAACTGCGCCAGCGCCAATTTGGCCGTCGAATCACCATTCACAAGCAGGTCAAGCGCCAATACATCATTTCCAAACGCTTGCCAGATCACATCAAAAGCCGCTGGTAATAAATCCTTGTTCGTTCTTGTCGCTACCTGAAAAGCTTTCAATGCCTCGGGCTGCTTATTTTCACTCAACCAAATGTTGGCTAACAACCAGTTAACCTCACTGTTGCCAGGAGCCAACTTCGCGGCAACTTTAACTGCTTCGGCAGCCTCGTAAGCTTTTCCTTCCGCATCGTTCGCCAAGGCCAATAGTCGCCAATACCTATAATCCCAGGGAGACAAATTTGCAGCGATTTTTGCGTGCTCCTGAGCTGCAGAAAACATTCCACCATCAACTGTTGCCGCTTCGACTTCCGCTTCAGCAAATCGAAACTGCACTCTGGAAGAGCCGGGGAAACGCTTGGCGGCTACACTTAAAGCATCCAGGTTCAAAACAATGCGGCGATCAGCGATGTTTCTAATCAGAAAATGCGAAAAAACAGAGCTAGCAGAAGCCAAGCAGATCAATAAGCCTAACCCCGCCCAAAAAATGCGAATAAAATGATTGTTGAGCTTGATTGTTACAGTCACGCTCTTGGGGTTCCCTGCAAACTGCTATTGAGTCGTGGAGTGGTGGTCGGAATGGGATTTTGAAGAGAGCCTGTGGGCCGAAAAACAATATATCTTCGACCCGGCGATTCGACGTAAAAGAATGGGGCTTTGAACTTTGAAAACTTTTGTCTCAGGCAAGATCAAGGGGTTGGACTTGATGCCTGCGATTGTGAGCTAACGATAGCTCCGGCAACTGCGGTCCCTCCGGCTCCAAGCAAAATTGCAGCCAAGGCCCCTGAACCAAGAGCAGTGGCACTAGCGCTTTGAGTTGTCATTACCGGAACACAACGCACTCCGCGTTGCGTGGTAACGGCAAGAACTGAAGATTCCTTACCATCAGAAGCAGAAACACCTTCAGGAGTATTGATTGCCACCTTCACTCCTGGAGAAGAATTGACGACAATTTTTCCCATCACCAGATCACCACTAATTAACCCGTCTGAAAATTTCAGAACCATTTGAGATCCCGGCGTTAGCTCAATTCGACCAAGCCGGCCCAAGCTAACTGTTGCACGATTGCCCGCTGCACAAGCGACATTCAACCTGGCATTGTTAAATACAGATGTGCCACTGATCGCCTTCTTATCGTTGATCGTAACCGAACCTGTCAGGCTGATTTGGCCAACTATTTGATTTTCATTCCTGGGATTAGCAGCTGAAACGGCGGGTAGACCTATCTGCGCAACACCACTCAATAAACAAATTGAGATAAAAGTTGCCACTTTCTGAGTAATGGATGACTGAAATTTCATTGTTCTCCCCAAATATGCTCAGATGAGCGATAGAAGGATTTGATTGGGGGGTCAGAACGACGCGGAGCTTAGCGCAGCCTGATGATTTTTTCAAACAAATATTTAGAACGCCGTTATTTACACGTACCCCATACTTACCTTAAAGGAAGCCTCAAAGCGAGGCGGCTTTTTATGTAGAAAGCGAAGCTGCCGGATTATTTCCCTAAAATCACTGCTTGCCCGGAAACTAAATTCCCAGGAGAAATGATCACTGGCATATCAGCTTCCAGTCCTTCAACCACAACCCAGTCATCGGCATGTCGTCCTACAATCACAGTTTTCTCCACTGCTTTGCCATCCTTTACAGTGAAGACTTTTTGAATGCCGGCAAAAGTCACAATTGCCGTGGCAGGCACCATTACAACATCGGACGTTGCCGCCGTTTGAATTTCTGCCTTGGCAAAAGAGCCGGGACGCAACTTACCCTGCTGATTATCAACTTCTGCTTCAATAATTAGAGTTCGGCTTTGCTCTTGGAATGCCGGGCTGAGACGAGCAACTCGACCGGAGTTTTCCTGCCCTTCTTCCCCTTCGACTACGACCTTCACGGATTGACCCGGATGAATTCCCTGCGCATCGCGCTCCGGAATTTCGACGCGCAAACGCAGTGGATGCATGCGAACAATTGTCACAACAGGAGTTCCCGCCGCAAGAAACTCTCCAAGGGATGCCCGTTTTTCTCGAATCGCTCCGTCAAATGGTGCCAGAAGCGCAGTTTCGACCAATTGTTGCCGAACGATGGCCAGTTCAGAACGGCGCTGCAACAAGACTCCCTGGCGGTTGCGAACCTCTTCAACAGCATCTTGGTAGCGGCTATCAGCAACCTTGAATGCCGATTCCACCCTATCAAGCTCCGCTTTTGACTGAATTCCCTGCTGAACCAACTGCCTGGTGCGTTCCAGATTGAGCTTGGCCTCTTCCAGTAAAGCCGCTGCCTGGCGAACCAAGGAAGTACTATTGGTGTCAATCCGATCGTCAGTCCCTTCAGCAGGCAACCCAAGCCTGACACGCGCCTGCTGCAAAGCTGCTTCCGTCTGCTGCAACCGAACCTTGAAGTCTGCGGTTTCCAACTGACCGATGGTCTGCCCTTTGCGAAGACGGCTTCCCAAGTCAACTTTAAGGTCGTCCAGTCGTCCAGCGACCTTAAAGCTCAATGTAGCTTGTTCGTCGGCAGCCAGAGTTCCCGGCGCAGATACCGTGCGCGTCAGCTTTCGAAGCTCAGAATTGATTGTACTGACCTGCTTTGGCGGAAGGCTTGACGCGTTCCCACCACCACGCGGAGAAGCCGCGCCGGGTGTTTCCTGTTTGCAGCTAGCAAAGGTCAAAGTAAGACTGAAAAAAGATAGAGTGAGAGCGATAAACTTCAGATGTAGTTTTGTCATTTTCAATTTTGATTTTCCCAGCCTGAAAGATTGGGCGGGTATTGTTGTATTTGGGAAAGTGAACCGGGATTATAACTTGCGATCTCAATTCATGCACATCACTCCTGGCAACGAAAAAAACTTCGCTGCTTTTGCCTTAAATGTCACTGTGCAATGATGCAGAAATCAGGTTTGTAAAATTCCACCCAAGGATTGTTTTTAACAAGATGAAAAAGAGGATTGTTCTCCTTCTCGCGCTGGCAGTTCTAAGCATTGCCTGCTGGGCTCGTTTGCAGAAAAGCCTAGCTGCAGCCTCATCGAATACCGCAGCAAAGGCTTTCATTCAATCAGAGTTGATTTTCCCGCTAGAGCATTGGAACAATCATGCATCTTGCATTGTTGAATGCCCAAACGGCGATCTGCTGGTTTGTTGGTTCAACGGCTCCGGTGAACGCCAGGCAGATGATGTCAAAGTGGAAGGCGCGCGATTAAAACGCGGCTCCAACAAATGGAGCCAACGTTTCACAATGGCCGACACGCCTGGTTATCCTGATACAAACTGCGCAATGTTCATTGATCCACAAGGACGGCTTTGGCTGATGTGGCCCACCATTCTCGCAAATGAATGGCACACAGCCTTGATGAAGTACAAAATCTCAGACCAGTATCAGACCAGCGGAGCACCGATCTGGAAAACAAGCGAAGTATTGCACGTCACCCCCGGCCAGGAATTCGCGGATGCCGTCAACGCGACTTTAACTGAGTGGGAAAAGAGACAGGCACTTTCTCCGGAAGCGCCCAGTGAAAGCCTTCAAGCGTACTCCGCTCGTGTTCGCAAAATGGCCGCAGACAAACTTTCCAGACGAATCGGCTGGATGACCAGGGCCCATCCCTTCATCCTCAATAATCAACGATTGATCGTCCCGCTTTATTCTGACGGATTTTCCTTTTCCTTGATGGCAATTACGGACGATTGGGGAAAAACCTGGAAAACGAGCACACCGCTAATTGGAGGCGGCAACATCCAACCCAGCATTGTCCAGAGAAAAGATGGCTCACTATATACATTGATGCGAGATAACGGCCCTGCCCCGAAACGATTGCACCAGAGCGAGTCTCGCGACAATGGTGAAACCTGGTCGACTGTAACGGACAGCAAATTACCTAATCCCGGTTCAGGATCTGAAATTATTGCGCTTCGCAATGGCCATTGGGCACTGATTTACAACGACACTGAACGCGGACGCCACAGCTTGGCCGTGTCCATTTCTGAAGACGAAGGATTAAGCTGGAAATGGACTCGACATCTGGAACTCGACTCGCCCAGCACTGAAGCGGGCTCTTATAGTTATCCTTCAATTATTCAGGCGCGTGATGGTTCACTGCATGCAAGCTATAGCGTCCATCTCAATAAAACCGATTTGGAAAAAGACAGCGAAGGAAAGCCTAAACGCAAGGCAATTAAGCACGCTCACTTTAACGAAGAATGGGTACTGGCTGGAGACAAATGACTAAACGAGTCCGAAATTGTCATAAATTCTTCAAGAAAATTCCGGGCCGAGCTGTTTCTTTTGAGATTTCCACTCGCCAGTAGAGAGTTCAGGCGCTAGAATGCGCTCCTTAAAAGCTTTATCCCATCTCATAGAGTTCGCTCGAAAATTCGATTTAATCAAATCTTCTGACGAAATTGACGGCATAACAGGCATAACAAAACAAATATGATGTATAGCCAACAAGAATACGACATGGTCCGACGGCAAACGATGCAAATTGAAGCCGAAAAGCGGGCCTTACTGCGCTGGACGCTGATTGTAGTGACAATTTTATTCGCCTTCGCATTGGTACTGAGCGGGCTGATGTACCAACGTTACAGCACTGCGGAAGGCAGAATTGAAGCAGCAGATCTGCGCGCATCAACCGCAGAAACCAAACTTAAGGAAGTCAGCAAAGAGCTGGCGGACAAAAAAGCGATTCTTGAAGCAAACTCGGCGGCTGCGGCAAAACAAAATTCAACCATTGAAACTGTGGTACCCAAAATGATCAGCAGAACCGCCACGGATGCCGAAATTAGTGAACTGGCGCATGCCATCTACACCCAGCCGGGACATGTCATTCCATTGCCAAGCATTCCGCCTAATGAAGTACTGCGGAGCTATCGGTACCGCGGAGACGGCCGCCCGCTAAAATACACAATTGTTCCTGGGATGATTGATAATAAGTGGGTGATTTACTCGCTGCTGGTAAAAAATCAGGACGACAAATAAGAGAGCGTTTTCAAGGCGAGCCAGCAATTGCGTGCAACACGCTGAAAACCAAGCGTACGGCTTGCTTAAAAAAAACCTTCCGGCTATTATCCGTCTTACTTTCAAGGTGGGCGGTCGCGCCCACCTTTTTTATCAGGCTGCAATCCTGTATCAAATTCTTTAAGGAGTGAAGCGGTTGAAGGTTGATCCGCGTATCCGCGAGATTGTCGAGCGAGTGACTGCGCGTGAAGGCATCGAACTTGTTCATCTTGAAATATCGGGCGGCCGCAATCCGGTTCTGCAAGTTTTTATTGATAAACCTGGAGGCGTAACGATTGATGATTGCGCGCACGTTAGTGGAAGGATCAGCCTGATTCTGGATGTCGAAGACCCCATTCCCGGTCAATACCTGCTTGAAGTTGCTTCGCCTGGTCTTGATCGTGGCCTATATAAAGAATCTGATTATGAACGTTTTGCCGGGCTTCCTGCTCACGTGAAGCTATCAGAAGCAATAAGCGGCCAGAGAAATTTTCACGGAAAACTGATTGGACTTGATCGAGAAGGTGAAACGGCGGCAATTATCGAAGAAGCCACCGGCAACCTTCGCCGTCTGCCGCTCGCGAAAATCATCAAGGCCAATGTTGAAATTGAACCACAAATTAGGTGACAGGTTGCTCGTCAGAAAGTGTAATTATAATTTCTGCCAAGCTTAACCATTGGAAAATATGAGTACGCTCACTTCGATTGCACAAAACATAGACGTTCTCAGCAAAGAGAAAAAGATTGATCCGCAAGTTATTATCAGCGCGATCGAAGACGCTGTGGTGACCGCGTCACGCAAACATTTCAAAACCGGCGAAGACCTTCATGCTCGCTATAATTTGGAATCCGGCGCGATAGAGTTATACGCGATTAAAACTGTCGTTGAGCAGATCGAAGATTCTGCGCGCGAAATGACGGTTGATGAAGCCAATGCTGAAGTCGGCGAAGGCGCTGAAGTCGGCGACATGCTGGAACTGCCTCGCCCGATGGAGGAACTTGGACGTATCGCAGCGCAAACTGCCAAGCAAATCATCCTCCAGAAGGTCCGCGAAGCCGAGCGTAACAAGGTTTACGAAGAATACATTGGGCGAATTGGAGAATTGATCAATGGCTTCGTCAAACGGTTTGAAGGTGGAAAAGTCATAGTTGACATTGGCAATTCTCTTGAAGCCGTGATGCCCAAGTCACAGCAATCAAAAGTCGAAAATTTTACGCAAGGCGAGCGCATTCGTGTTGTCATTCACGACGTAAATCGCGAAGCCAAAGGGCCGCAGATCGAAGTTTCCCGCACCAGCCCTGAACTTTTGAAGCGCTTGTTTGAAATGGAAGTGCCGGAAATTTATGACGGCACCGTTCAAATCAAAGCCGGCGTCCGCGAACCTGGCGACCGCGCAAAGATCGCTGTCGTCTCCAATGAGCGTGACCTAGAACCTGTAGGAGCTTGCGTGGG
>CAZXHW010000248.1:0-671 GCA_964639915.1 uncultured Heliomicrobium sp. | reverse complement strand
ATGAAAGGCTCACGCGTGCAATCCATCATTCGGGAATTGCGGGGCGAGAAAATCGACATCATCGAATGGTCAGAAGATCCGGCGATTTTCGCGGCCAACGCATTGTCTCCTGCCAAAGTCAGCAAGGTCACAGTGCTCGATTTCGAAGACAAGAAGCTGCAAGTAATTGTTGAAAACGAACAGCAATCACTTGCCATTGGCAAACGCGGCCAAAATGTCCGGCTCGCTGCCAAGTTGGTAGGATGGGACATTGACATCCGCAGCGAAGAAGAAATGAAGCGCGAAATCGCTTCGCAGATGGAACAGATGATTACGGCGCCAATCGTCAAGCTTTCTTCCATCGAAGGCATTTCCGGGAGCGACTCTGATGCTCTTGCCGAGCACGGGATCGAGACAATCGAACAATTGGCAGAGGCGTCAGTTGACGACATTTGCGAGTGGTTGGATGTCAGTGTGGATGAAGCCGAAGAATTGCTTGATATGGCACGCGCCATCACTGAAGCCAGAATTGCGCGCGCCACGCAACAAACGGCGGAATTGCCAGAAGGTTTTGTAGAAGACGTGGAAGCCGAAGAAACAGAAGAAGAGGCAGAGCTGCCAGAAGCTGATTCAGGCGAAGAAATTGTGGATGAAGCGGGAGATGAGGCTGAAGCCTTACCTGAAGAAGCGGC
>CAZXHW010000247.1:0-9838 GCA_964639915.1 uncultured Heliomicrobium sp. | reverse complement strand
GTCGAAGGCCGAGACCTGATCGTCCACGACAACGTTGTCTACATGCGAACAACCGCCGGATTGCGTCGCGTGGATGTGATTTACCGGCGCATTGACGACGATTTCGTTGATCCGTTGGCTTTCCGTGCGGATACGATTTTGGGTGTGCCGGGATTGTTTAACGCATACCGGACTGGGAACGTCGCGCTGGCAAACGCCATCGGAACTGGCGTGGCGGATGACAAAGCAATGTACGCGTATGTCCCGAAAATCATCAAGTATTACCTGGACGAAGACCCGATTATTCCGAACGTCGAAACGTATTTGCTGGACGACGACAATCAGCGCCAGCACGTCATCGAAAACCTGGACAAGCTGGTAGTCAAAGCTGTCGGCGAATCGGGCGGATATGGAATGCTGATCGGTCCGCACAGCACCGCCGAAGAGCGCGAAGAGTTCCGCCGACGCATCATTGCCGATCCGCGCAATTACATCGCGCAACCGACGTTGGCGCTGTCACGCGCCCCATGCTTCATCGAAGGCCAGGTCGAAGCGCGCCATGTTGATCTGCGTCCGTACATTCTCTTCGGGGATCAAGCCACCATCGTCCCTGGCGGATTGACCCGAGTCGCGCTGAAAAAAGGTTCGCTGGTCGTCAACTCTTCACAAGGCGGCGGCAGCAAAGACACCTGGGTTCTCTTCTGATCGCGGATTTTTGAATGCGGATTGCGGATTCCATGCTTGAAATCATGCTGTGAATCCAGATCCGCACTCCTCAATCCGCAATCCGCAATCAAGTTATGCTTTCACGAGTCGCTGACAGTTTGTATTGGATGAGCCGGTATCTGGAACGCGCTGAACACACGGCGCGGCTGCTGGATTTGACGCTCAATCAGGCGCTTGACCAATCTCCGGATGTTGCCCGGCAACGATGGCAGCTTGCGCTGGCCAGTCTTCGTTCGCCCGCGCCGGAAACGCTGGAAGCGTATCCAGTAACGCAATTTCTGACCTTTGACGCGAAAAACAAAGATTCGCTGGTGTCGTGCATCACTTCGGCGCGCGAAAATGCTCGGCAGATTCGTGAACAGATCAGTTCCGAAATGTGGGAACAGTTGAACCATATTTATCTGGAGCTGCGCCATTCCGACATCAACACCATTTATGCGCAACCGCACGGTTTTTACGGCCCGATCAAGGAGGGATCGCACCTTTTTCAAGGCATTACCGATTCGACGCTGATGCGCAACGAAGGCTGGCATTTCATTCAGCTTGGACGTTCCATTGAACGCGCCAGCGCAACGGCGACACTGCTGGATGTGCATTTAGGCTCGCTGCTCAATCAAGCCGATCATGCATCCGTCGGTCAGGATTACATTTCCTGGGTGGCGCTGCTGAAATCCTGCACTTCGTTTGAAGCGTACTGCCAAACATACACCGCCGACCTGCGCCCGGAACGAATCGCCGAATTTTTGCTGCTCAATCCGGAATTGCCGCGTTCGGTTCGGTTTGCGATAGATACCATCCACTCCTCTCTTGAAGCATTGGCGAAATTGAGCGGCGCGCGCAAAACCGGGCGGTCGCAACGGCTGGCGGGCAAGCTGCGCGCAACGCTGGATTACGCGCAGGTGGACGAAATCATCGCCGACGACATTCATTCGTTTTTGCAAAACATTCACCGGCAATGTTCGCTGATTCATACCGCAGTCCAACAGCAATACATTGCTTATTCCGTTGATACGGCAATGGCCTCATAACAGACTATGTTCTACTCCATCCGTCACGTCACCCGCTTCGTTTACAGTTTGCCTGTCACGGAAAGCGTTTCCGAAGTTCGCATGCAACCGCGCACCGAAGGCAACCAGCGATGCGTTAAGTTTGAACTCACCACCAATCCGCGTTCCCGCATCCAGGGGTATCGCGACTATCTCGGCAACGTGGTCCACCATTTCGACATTCCTGCCCGCCACAACCAGTTGAAAATCACCGCCGAAGCGACGGTTGAAATCACTCCGCCGTTAGTTTTGCCGGATGCCTTGTCCGCGGATGCATGGATAGAACTCGACAGAATCAAAGCCAGTGGCGAGCATTGGGATTATTTGACGCCCAGCCAATTCGCAACGAAAACTCGATTGCTGACAGAGCTGGCCAAAGAGCTTAAGGTTGAACGGCGAGGCGACCCGCTTTCTTTGGTCAAAGAAATCAATACGGCAATTTTTGAAACCTTTGATTACGCGCCGCAATCCACAACGGTGGATTCGCCGATTGAACACGCGCTGGAAGACCGCAAAGGCGTTTGCCAGGATTTCGCGCATATTATGATTACGCTGGTGCGAGAAGTTGGCATTCCCTGCCGGTACGTCAGCGGCTACCTTTATCACGGGCGCGAAGACCACGACCGTTCAGCGGCAGACGCCACGCATGCCTGGGTTGAAGCCTTCCTGCCGGAAATCGGCTGGGTAGGATTTGATCCGACGAATGACTTGCTAACGGGCGAACGCCACATCCGTACGGCAGTCGGCAAAGATTACTCCGACGTGCCCCCAACGCGCGGCGTGTTCAAAGGCATGGCACAAAGCGAATTGAGCGTTGGCGTGCAGGTTTCGCCCACTGAAGCGCCTCCACCCGAAGAAGAAATGATGGCCATGACAACCTGGATCGCTCCGCCGCCACAGCCAATTGAAGACGATCACCTCCAACAGCAGCAACAGCAGCAACAACAATAGAAACGCTGTCGGCAAGATGACCTGGATCAGCGCGACGGTTTTTCGTCCTAGAGGAAAATTTGAATTTAGCCCAGCGATTTATCGCTGGGTCGGCAAGCCATCTCCCATGCGTCCTGTAAGGACTCTTGAACCAACATCAATTCAAGCATCCCTACAGGACGCATTATTTCTTCACACCCTACCCGGCAATGAATTGCCGCGCTAATATCACGTGCCCCTACGGGACAAGGACATCGCCAAGAATTTTTCTCCGGCGAGCGATCATCAAAAAGGAACCCATCAACATGAGCACTGAATACAAATCCTTACGAATTGAAAAGAATGGCGGGGTTACCGAAGTCGTTTTAACAGGTCCCGGCAAAGGCAACGCAATGGGGCCGGATTTCTGGCGAGAGATGCCGCTCCTGTTTGCCGAACTCGACCGCGACGACCAAACACGCGCCATTATCATCCGAGGCGATGGTGGTAACTTCAGCTATGGATTGGATTTAATGGCGATGGTTGGCGACCTGAGCGGTAGCGGAAAGAACCTGGCCGCAGAACGAACCCGGTTGCACGCCAAAGTCCTGGAAATGCAGCAAGCCTGCAACCGCGTCGCCGATTGCCGCAAACCCGTCATCGCCGCCATCAACGGTTGGTGCATCGGCGGTGGCCTGGATTTGATTTCGGCCTGCGACATTCGCCTGGCCGCAGCCGACGCCAAATTCAGTTTGCGCGAAGCCAAAATCGCCATCGTAGCCGACCTCGGCAGTTTGCAACGCCTTCCCGCCATCATCGGCCAAGGCCATACCCGCGAATTGGCTTACACCGGCAAAGACATAAATGCCGCCCGCGCGCACCACATCGGCTTGGTCAACGAGGTGTACGACTCGCCCGAAGCAATGCTCGAAGCCGCGCGAACACTTGCCGCCGACATTGCGGCAAACCCGCCGCTGGTCGTCCAAGGCGTCAAACAAGTGATGAATTACTGCGCCGACAAGTCCATTGCTGATGGGTTGGAATACGTAGCCGTTTGGAACTCAGCGTTTATGCACTCGCTGGATTTGGTCGAAGCCATCACCGCCTTCCGCGAACGCCGCAAACCTGAATTCAAAGGCCAATAGTATTTGAACAAGGCCGAACAATTTCCCATCTGTTCGGCCTTGTCGCCAAAGAACAGCCAGACATTTCATCTTGGCCGCTCAGTCTGCCGCAGCCTATAATCGGTCAGCCTGAAATTGCAGGCATTCATTGGAGGGCAAATCTATGATCGGAGTTTCCATTGAAAGTGTGTTGCAGCAAGTCGCGCAATTACCACTGACCGAACAGCAATTACTGAAACAATTGCTCAACGATCGGAATTCTCAAGCGGCATTCCCTCTTGAGCCTGAACTATCACTGACACAATCAGCGGAACTGCTGAATGTCTCAGTCAACTTTGTCGAAAAGCTATTGGCTGGCGGAGAGTTGAGCCTTGCCGCGACAACCGGACTACCGGCCATAAAACTTTCCGACGTGCTGACGTACAAAAAACGTAGCGACGAAGAAGCCGCCGCCATTCTGGATGAGCTGACAGCCCAGGCTCAGGAGTTGAAAATGGGGTATGAATAGCCTTGGCCGAATTGATTGTCATCTACGATTCTTGCGTACTATCTACTTCAAATCATCTTGGTCGCCAATCAACGCCAATTTATAATGGATAAAGCACCTCACATTTAAGTGCTTAAATTCAAAACCTCGCTCAAGCGTTGTATGAATGTGGCGCGATCATAGAAACAAAATCTCGCATATCACCAGCAACAAAACGGTCAATCAGTTCGCCTGCCGCTTCGCTCAACGCCCTCTCTTTTTCATCAGCCTCAGCACGAAGCCGAGCGGAGTCTTCTGCCAAGTCAGCGATTGTATCTTCTTGATTTTGCTGAAGTCGGACAATTTTCAAAGTCATCAAGTCCGCGACATCAATATGTGGAATGCTTGAGCCGTAAGCTAATGCCTTAACAAGTGGACGGCCAAATATTGGGTGGGATAGGGCCACATAAAGATAGCCTGTACGCAATACATCATCTTGCTTAGGAGCTATTCGAATCAGATCGTCTGAAACAACTTTGTTTTCATGAAGTGTCGTAGCAAAAGCAACGCTGCCATTCAGTCCATAAGTTTGTCCAGACCGCGCCATCAACAACCATCCTGCTTTAATTCGCCCTTGGTATGCATCTCCAAAATCAACTTCTGCCACCCGTTTTTCAAAAGTAGGATTTACCTCAAAAACAGCAGAACTTTCGATAAGTTCAGTTCCGTCCACAGCAGGAATACGCTTAAATCGATTGGGAAGCCAAACCTCAAACATACTGTCAGCAAGTGTGGTAAATCCATTTCCGTGTTTCGCAAGATGTGCCTGAACTGAGGCAACTCCTGGATTATGAAAGCTTGCCTCAAAGCGACGCCTGCCTTTTGAAAACGTCTCTGTAGCCTTAATTCTGAATCCATTTTCGCCCCAATCTTGAACTTTGATTGAACCTAGAGCTCGTTCGAACCGCTCTTCAGCTTCAAGCGTTAGGCGATATGCTCGATTACGCAAATCGAAGATGGCCGTAGTCTGTTCATGAAATTTGTGAGCGTGCTCATCATTCACAATCGGCACAGGAAGCGCGTTCAAGTGGGATGTTTCCAAGTGCTTGATGATGTGGCCGTATTGCGCACCGGTCATCATCGCTCGCGCTTGTGGTGAACGGAGGTAAGCGTAAATCCAACCCCATTGAGCCGAATCCCGAACTTCCACCCTTAAGAGATCGTGGGAAATCAGCGTTTTTTCGTGTGGCGCGTGCGCAAGAGTGGCACGACCGACAGCGCCAGAACAGGTAACAACAACCGTGCCCGAATTTATGAAGCGATTGCTTGCATCACTCGTACGTTCTACCGCAAGCCATTTTCGCGACACCGGGCGAATATCAAACATCTGTGTTGCAGCCAAAAAAGGTGTGCCGAATTCAGGGCTAACTTGAATCCCTTTGAGACGCGAAGGCTGCCAAACATTGGCAAACTCAGCGAATGGTTGCCATCCAAAATGACGACCTTCTATAGCGAGACGAATGCCGCGACCGCTAGAAAGATAGCTTTCAGCTTCCATCCGGCGATCGCCGGAAAGAAGCAGATTTGCAGACAATGATGTCCATTTAAGTTGATGCCAAGGCCATTCCTGCTGTGGCTCAGAGTGGGGTGCGCTTAATCTTGCTCGTTGAGCCATCGTCTGAACTCCCTGGCGATTTGAAGCGTGTTGTCGTCCAGCACTTTGCGGCGGACTTTTTGATTCTGGTAGACGGGAATACCGTTTTCGTATTCCTTCACTTTCTCCGTGAACTCTTCAACGATTTCATTGCCCCGGCTGTCGCGCACGTAAGTGACATTGCCACGCTTGTCGTGACCGACATGATTGGCAACAGCCATAAACACCTGGTAATCGTTCAACCGTCCGGCTGCGGCTTCCAATTTGATCTGTTCATCTGTCTTGCGTTCGAGCACAAGCAAGCTGGTCTGGATACTCACAAATGGCTGAAAAGTGTCTGGATGCAAATCAATGCTGGCAAGCACACGGCAGTTTCGTAGAATCCATTCGCGCACATAACCAAGTCCCGGCGAACCAAGAATGCCATCCGGCAAAACAATTGCGGCTCGGCCAGTGCCGGGGCGTAGGAAGCGCACACAACGTTCGATAAACATAATTTCTGGTGGCTGAGATTTCTGCAAAGCTTCGTTCATTTCCCAGCGATCAGTATCTGCCTTGTAGCTCCACGAATGACCGAGGTCATACTTTTCAAGAATTGCTGAGTCATTGATGGGAAGCTTGGAGCCGAATGGCGGATTTGTGAACAACAGGTCTACCTTGCCTAGCAAATCACGGTCGCGCAAATCTTCGTGCCAAACAGCAGGCGATTCGAGTGAGTTTCCTTGGAAAAGACCGCCTGAGCCGTCGTTGTTCATGACCATGTTCATCTTCGATGCTTTAACCAGTTCAGGATTGAAATCAATGCCGACGATATATTTGTTCGCAAACTTATTCACTCGGTCTCGTGTTGTCGTCTCCGCTCGTTCGACATTGCCTTTCCAACGTGCCAGCTCAGCAGCTTGCACTTTTTGAATCACATGATTCATTGCGGTGATCAGAAAGCCGCCTGTGCCACATGCTGGGTCAAGGATCAGTTGTTTCTCGCCGGGATCAAGCATCTCGACCGCCATACGGCAAATGTTGCGCGGTGTGAAGAATTCGCCACGGTCGCCGCGCAGATTCGATCCAACGATTTCTTCATAAGCCCGCCCTTTCACATCAATGTCGCTTTCCAGTAATGAATACATCTGAAGCTGGCTAACAAGGTAGGCAAGGACTCGCGGCTCCAGTTCAATCGTTTCGCTCTCGCGGAAGATTTGCGGGTAATCGCCTTTCACTTCATTGAACAATTGCTCCAACCTGACACGAACCTTGATTGGCCCGTTGACCCCCTTGCGCTCATTAGCGGCGGCGTAAAACTGAACTTCCTCGCTGTTCCTTTCGTCGTGAATTTTGCAAAAGATGAGCTTGAGCAATTCCCAGAAAGCTTGTGGCTTCTGCAATCCTTGATTACCTGCGATGTAGTTGTGACAACGTCGGAAAGCAAAAAGCAGCGCGTCGCTGGTGGCCGGTTTGAGTTGATCGAAGCGCGGGCGCTCGGCTTCATCATCCGTTCGCCCGAATTCTGGAAGATCGGGAATATCTTCCGTATCGGCTTTGCCATTTATGAACACGCGGCGATAGCAGAAACGCTCAATGCCATTTGTCCACATCCCATAACGAACGTTTTCACACGCTGCCATATAACTGCGGAGCTGATCTACACCGTCTTTCTTGTCCGCAGATTTTACTGTTGAGGCTTTACACTCAACGATAATGAATGCGTTGCCCTGTTTCCGCTCAGCATCTTTGGGAAAAATCACGAGATCTGCACGAGGCTTTCGAGTGCCAAGCCGAAGCGTAAACTCAACAGCAATTTCCCGTTTGTCATAGCCATATTCCCGAACAAGCGACTTGGCAATTTCTTGGCGAACATATTCTTCTGGCGTTTCGTCACGTTGAGTTTGGCCATCAATGAAATCAAGAACTTTTCCTTGCTGAACAATGATTGCGTTAGGGACAGCATTTGACAGCGTCAGTGAAGGTGAACTCATGCTTTTTGTTCTTTTATCCCTTTACGATGGCACACACGGCTCACTACCTGAGTGAGCATATCAGGCCATGTTTTTTATTCCGTTTAGGTTAGGTTAGGAGTTAAGAAAACGTCTCTTCAGTTTTGAAGCATATATCCTGTGAAGTGAAACGCCAAGACAAATAAAGCATTTCTTTCCAACAACTTCAGCTAAAGCTCAAATACCAATGTAAGGCAGATCATCAGGTGATGGAATACGCAGAATCAGCGGAAGTTTTGCGCCATCGGCTTTGATGGCGACGCTAATGTCCATTCGATTGGGGCTGGCAGCAATCAGCCGATCTCCATCCAAGGCAACCCACTGGCCGGGATATTCATGTTTGTGCTGTTCCACCCATTCCATCTCGCGTGTAGAGTCTGGCATTGGTTGAGACGGCACACGCTTATCGCGCGGAGGTTTGGCCTTGGCTGGCTCTGATGTGTGTTCTGCCAGCAACTCGTCCAATCGAGTGCGCTCGGTCGAAGGCAATTGTTCGATCAGAGTCATAATGTTTTCGGCAGTTACTTCCTGGGTTTCCAGCGACATAATCATTACTCCTTTCCGGGGCGGCATTATAAACGCGGACCTTGAAGCGAGGCGACTGTTGGCGGCGCATTGCCTGAATCAGAATAAACAAGGTGGAATGTCAGTCTAAACTTCGCCGGCCCAACGCCTACTCTTCTGTGCGCTGAGCGTAAATGGCTTCTTTCTTTTCTGGCAGATGAGCCGTCGTGTGTTCGATCACGCTGGAATTCGTGCCCGCTGATTCCAGAAGTTGGTTGGTCGTTTTGGCGGGAAGTTGATCGAGTGATGGAGGTTGTGGTTGTGGGTACGGTTGTTGGTGCAACTTGGGTTTGCTGAGAAAGATGCCGTTGAAAAGCAGGCCAATGCCGACCAGAAAGGGGATGACGCCAGCCAACCAGATGCGGCGAAGGATTTCCGCATCTGCATCATTGCCCTTATTACCTGCAATCGCTTCCATAAAAAAGCGGAGAAAGATCATTACGCCAAGGCCTGCTAGCGTTGTAATCACACCAGCTTTGATTTCGTTATTTCGTTTGTGCTCGGCAGTAATACCGCGGCGTCGTTCTCGTTCCTCTGTGGACATAAACATTTCCGCCACCCAGGTTTTTGACCAGTCAAACTCCTGGCCACGCGTCGTCATTGCTTCACGCACGCCGCGCAGGTTCGCGCCGCAATTTTTGCAGAACTTTATATCATCCGTGATTTGAATCGCGCATCCTGGGCAAAACATAAGCACCTCAATGGTTGAATAGTGTCAGTAGGAATCCATCATCGCTGCAGCAATTGTAAGGGTCCCGCAAACGCGATTCAAAATACGTGGCGATTTGATTGGTTGTTTCCAAATTCAGCCTCTGAATTGAACTCTTCTTTGCAGGCATTATGAATCATAGGCGCTGAGATAAAGCAGATTGTCGTAATCAATCACGGCAAGTTTCAAGTTCCGCAGCCACCCTTTTGCGTCCAAGCAAGTTACGCTGCAAGCCAGGAAACTTGGCGAAGTAAATGAGGCTTTGAAATGCGATGTCACCGGTTTGCAACGTGACTTCATGACCGAACGCCTCCAGCGAACCTGTTAAACCGCTCAACCGAATTGGGATTCCTTGCTCAATCGGAATTCCGAGTTTAATCCCAATTTCGTGACTGAACAGGCAGACTGCAGCCCCAGGATCAACTTTAGCATCTACACGATAGGTTTGATCGCCATACACTAGGTTTATAGAAACAGAGATGCCTTCTTCATCGTCCGGGTAACGGTGTTCCTGGTTAAAAGTCAGTTGTTTCATTGGCTTCAGATACCGATGTACGGCAGGTCATCAGGCGAAGGAATACGAAGGACAAGCGGAGGCCTTTCGCTGTCTGCACTAACCGCGTCCCACACTTCCTGTTGGACAGGGCTGGCCGCAATCAGTCGGTCGCCG
>CAZXHW010000246.1:0-9846 GCA_964639915.1 uncultured Heliomicrobium sp. | reverse complement strand
GCCAGACATGATTCGTCTGTTCTCGCATCCGAATCACATTGGTCTGCTGCCCGTCGGTTGAGAATAAGCAAAGCTCCACCGCCGTTGCATTCTCGGAAAAGATTGCAAAGTTGACGCCTGCGCCATCCCATTTTGCGCCCAAAGGGTAAGGGTTTCCCGGCCAAATTTTCATTGTTTGAATTCAACTGCCAATCGTTTTGGTTACGTTAAAAGACTCGCAAGTTTGGACATATATCCTTCAACCTGCGGCTGCTTGTTGGCGATAGCGAGGCTTTTTGTTTTTTCTTGGCGCATCTTGTTCCGGTGTGCCGAGCGTAGCATTGATTTCAGCTTCAGCCTGTAACCAATCCTCCAGTTCGCTTCCTGAATTACCGCCACGCTCTTGCCAGATTTGATAAGCACGACGGTGAATTTGGGAAAACGCTTCCCCCGGGGACTGATCCAAATTGGCGTTCTGCTCTGTTTCTGCCAGTAATTCGTCATTCTTCTCTTTTATTTCCATATACATCCTTTCGAGAATATCGGTTATTTCCAGAACGACTTCCGCCTAAGCGCAAAAGTTGCCTGTTGGAGTCGCTTGAAAGGGCCAAAGCAAATTGTATTCCCCCAGTGCAACCTCTCGCACAGCTAAGAGCCACTACTTGATTTCATCATTATTTGCTCGTTTTTTCCCAACGACTGGCTGCTTATCTTTGTGCAATTGTTATGAACTAGGTGAGTGAGTGTGTATTCGTGTAAAACAGATGCCTTGCACTGATACAGCACAAATGTTTTTGGTTGATTCGTCGCAATCACTTCTCTAACTGTTAGCGAACTCACGCAATCGTCGTGGTAAACTTCGGATCATGGAAACAAACCAAGAGATTGCAACTTTGGCAGGCGGCTGTTTCTGGTGCCTGGAAGCCGTTTTTACGGAATTGCGCGGCGTCGAAAAAGTCGTATCAGGTTATATGGGCGGGCACACCTTGAACCCAACGTATAAGGAAGTCTGCTATGAAGACACCGGCCACGCCGAAGTCGTTCAAATTACGTTCGATCCCAGCGTTGTGACATTCAAGGAATTGCTGGAAGTGTTTTTCACGATTCACGATCCAACGACACTCAACCGGCAAGGCGGAGACATCGGTTCGCAATATCGCTCAGCAATTTTCTACCACTCTGATGAACAACGAGCTATCGCGGAACAGGTAATTGCTGAACTGACGGCTGAAGGAGTTTGGCGCGATCCGATTGTTACGGAAATTACGCAGGCTCCTGTTTTCTATCCGGCAGAGGGTTATCATCAGGAATATTTTGCCAACAATCCAAACCAGCCGTATTGCCTGGGTGTTGTCGCCCCCAAAGTGGCAAAGGCCAGACAAAAGTTTTTGGCGAAGCTGAAGAAGTAAGCTGAAATCTTAGAGCCTTGACCTGGAATAAAAACGCCGGAAACACGCAGCTTTTGCGAGTTTCCGGCGTAACTGTTTGCGATGCCTTGGGACACTTGGGCAAACTCCGCCCTAAAACATCGCTTCCGGTTGAGACGCTTCAGCGAGTTCGCCCAAATTGTGTTTCTAGGATTAGTTGGCGGTCATCGCCAGAGGATGGTTAACCAAGGTCGCCGATTTCCAGCGACACTGCTGACGCTTGGATGACTGCTGCAATTCGAACAGCGTCATGTATTTGATCTTCGCTCAAACCGCCGTTGGCGACGACTTCTTCGTGGGAACGGATGCACATTTCGCAGCCATTGATCGCGCTGACAGCCAGGCAGAACAATTCAAAATCAACTTTGCTGCCAAGCGGTTTCCCAATCCAATTCATGCGCAACCGTGCAGGCTTGGTCGAATAACTATCCTTGCCGACCATGTGCCGGAATCGGTAGTAAACATTGTTCATTGCCATCAGCGAAGCCGCAGCTTTCGCGTCTTCAATTACTTCTGCGCTGACTTTTTCCTTTGCATCGGCAAAAACTGCCTGGGCGACTTCGGAATTTCGCGTGGCGATTGCAGAAGCCACGGCGGTTCCCCACAACTGTTCATTGGACAATGAAGATTGTTGAAGAACTGATTGCAAATTCAATCGAGTATCTTTCGCTGCGTCGGGCAAAGTGTCCCGTAGTTTTTCGATTTGGCTCATATTCTTTTCTCCCTCTTTCTCCTGATAATTTATTACTTGCCTGAGTCCAAAGCTGAAATGGATGGAGCAGGCTCTTTGACCTGCTCCATTCAATTTTCAGAAATGTTAGGCAGCTTTGCCCAAGGTCTTTTCGCCTTTTTTCCAATCGCAGGGGCACAGTTCGCCGCTCTGCAATCCGTCCAGCACGCGCAGCGTGTCGTCAACGTTACGGCCAACCGACAGATCGTTGACGCTGACCCAACGAATGGTTCCTTCCGGATCAACGATGAAGGTCGCGCGCAACGCAACGCCAGCCTGTTTGTGCAGAATACCCAGTTCCGATGAAAGCTCGCGTTTGATGTCGGCCAGCATCGGGAACGGCAGGTCTTTCAGATCAGGGTGATTGTTTCTCCACGCCAGGTGGACGTAATGCGAATCAGTGCTGGCACCCAAAACCTGGGCATCACGATCGGCGAAATCGCGATTGCGTTTGCCAAATTCCGCAATTTCAGTCGGGCAGATGAAGGTAAAATCCATTGGCCAGAAAAAGAGGACTTTCCATTTGCCTGCATAGCTTTCGTTGCTGACGTCGGCAAATTCCTTGCCTTTTTCCAGACTGACGGCGGCCTTCAAATTGAAATTCGGAAGCTTGTCTCCAATTGTAAGCATTTATTTTTCTCCTTTATTTTTATCCAGTTTAAGATTCGATCTAAGCGATACGACAAAAAAAGAGCACAACGAGCTTTCGTTGTGCGATTAGCTGGTCTGCAGACAATTGCCGCAGATTCCACGAACTGTTACCTGATAGTTTTCGATCTTTGGATTACCAGGCAAAGAACACACTTGAATGGAGCCAACGGCGTCACATTCAATATCTTCGACTTTACAACACAAACGACAGACAAAATGATGGTGATCAGAAACGTTCGGATCGTAGCGAACTGTCCCGCCTTCAAAGACTTCCCTGACCAACCCTGACCCTTTTAACCAGTTCAAGGTGTTGTAAACCGTCGCCCGTGAAGTCATCGGAAACTTCTCGTTGACGGCAGTCATCACTTCGTCTGCGGTTGGATGTTGATGCGAAGATTGAAGATATTCGACAATCGCACGCCGTTGCGGAGTCATTTTCAACCCCGAAGACGTAACCATTGTTTCGACTGTTTGTGTTTGTAACCTCGCCATTTCAAATTTAGAATAATTCTAAGTTGAGACTTCGTCAAGGGGCTTTTCTTTTAATCTACAATTTTTTTAGAATTTCTTTGGCAAAGTAGGTCAGGATCAAATCCGCTCCAGCGCGTTTGATCGCAATCATGGATTCCATCATCACGCGCTCTTCATCTATCCAGCCAAGCTGCCCTGCGGCTTTGATTTGCGCGTATTCGCCGGACACCTGATACGCCGCCAGAGGCAGATTGAATCGTTCCCGCACGGCTCGAATCACGTCTAAATAAGCCAACGCGGGTTTGACCATCAACATATCCGCGCCTTGTTCTACATCAAGTTCGGCTTCGCGCAAGGCTTCGCGGACATTCGGCGGATCCATCTGATAGCTGCGCCGATCACCAAACTGCGGCGCGCTGTCGGCGGCTTCACGGAAAGGTCCGTAAAATGCGGAAGCGTACTTCACCGCGTAAGACAAAATTGGAATTTGGCTGAACCCCGCCGAGTCCAATCCGCCACGAATTGCCGCCACCATTCCGTCCATCATCCCCGAAGGCGCGATGATGTCGGCTCCGGCTTCTGCCTGGCTGACGGCTGTCCGGGCCAGTGTTTCCAGCGTCGGATCGTTCGCCACATCGTTGTTTTCAATTGTGCCGCAATGCCCGTGCGAGGTGTATTCGCATAAACAGGTATCGGCCAACACGACCAAATCTTTGACTTCGCGTTTGACGGCGCGAATCGCCCGCTGCGTGATTCCGTCTTCAGCAAAGGCATCGCTTCCCTGTTCGTCTTTTTGCTCCGGCAAACCAAAAACGATGATGGATTGCACTCCTAACGCCCGTGCGGCTTCGCACTCTTTGACCAATTCATCCACCGACAAGTTGAACACACCGGGCATGGATTTAATTTCTTTGCGAATGCCTTCGCCCGGACAGGCAAACAGCGGATATATCAAATTCGCGGGATCAAGCCGCGTTTCGCGCACCATTTCTCGAATTGCAGCCGTGCGGCGCAACCGTCGCGGACGTTGAATCAATGAATTCATAAAAACTCCCTTCAACTCGTTCGATCAATAATCGCCTGACAAACAAGTTCAACCTGCTCGCCGGTCAATTGCGGAAACATCGGCAAACTCAAAACTTCTTGCGCTGCCAATTCGGTTTCCGGCAAAGTCACATTCGTTCGTGTTCGATATGCCGGTTGCTGATGAACCGGCACAGGATAATGAATCAGCGCACCAATTCCCTTTGCCCGCAACCGCTCTTTCAAACCGTCGCGGTCTTCGCTTCGCACAACGTACTGGTGATAAACGTGCGAAACGTTGCCGCAAACTTTGGGCAACTGCAACGAAATCGCCGCCAGACTTTCGTCGTAAGCTCTCGCAATCTGTTGCCGCCGGGCATTTTCTTCGTCCAGGGACTTCAGCTTCACGCGCAATAAAGCCGCCTGCAATTCATCCAGCCGCGAATTCATTCCGGCGATTTCGCTGACGTAACGTTCCCGCCAGCCGTATTCCCGCAACAAGCGCAGCCGTTCTGCCAACGCATCATCATTCGTTAAAACTGCACCACCATCGCCTAGCGCGCCAAGATTTTTTGTTGGGTAAAAACTGAACGCCGCAATGTCGCCAATGGAACCAACTCGCTGCTCTCCGATTTTTGCGCCATGAGCTTGCGCGCAATCTTCAATGACGCGTAAATCATACCGCCGAGCCAGTTCCATAATCGCCGTCATCTCCGCCGGATGTCCGTACAGATGAACGGCGATTATCGCTTTGATCTTCGCCGAACCACGATAAGTTGTCATTGCGTCTTCGACGGCTTGCGCGCTGATCGTGAACGTCGCGGGATCAATATCCGCCAGCAAAGGCTCTGCTCCGGCCAACTCAATCGCCGCGACTGTCGCCACAGCCGTATGCGAAACTGTGATCACCGCGTCGCCTGCGCCAACGCCGCAAGCACGCAAAGCCAGCACAATCGCATCCGTTCCATTCGCTACGCCAACACAATGCCCAACGCCAATGTAAGCTGCAAACTCCTGCTCAAAGGCCGCAACCTGTTTGCCCAAAATGTACCAGCCGCTATCAAGCGTTTGCCGAATGGCCTCATCAATTTCTTGCTGATGCGCCAGATAACTCGCCTTCGGATCACTTTGTGGAACTATAAGATTCATGCGAAACCTAAACCCTGCAACCTGTCACCTGCTCACAAATACTTCGCCAAATGCTCCCGGTAAAATTCCAACGTTTGCCGCAACCCTTCGCGCAATGCGGTTCGCGGCTGCCAGCCCAGCGTCGAGCGAATGCGCCCGAAGTCCGCGTAATAATCGCCAATATCAATACGTTTGCGTTCTGCCGGATAGCTGCGGGTCAGATATTCGCCGCCGCCATTCACCTGGACAACCAGGTCAGCCAATTCCTTCAAGCTGACAACTGATTCGCCGCCCAAATTGAAAATCTCGCCATTCGAGCTTTCATTTGCAGCCGCCAGCAAAAACGCTTCTGAAGCGTCATCCACAAAAGTGAAATCGCGAAGTTGATGACCTTCCCAAACTTCAAACGGTTTTCCTTCAACCGCCAGTCGAATCCACACTCCCAGAAATGTTTGCCGTGCGTCTTTGATTCGCATGCGCGGGCCGTAGGTGTTCGTCAGCCGCAGCGCGCACGAACGAATGCCGTAAACGTTGTTGTACAGAATGTGATACCACTCGCCCGCCATTTTGTTGATGCCGTTTACATCCACCGGGCGAAGCAGGTGCTTTTCATCCACCGGCAAATAATCCGGCTTTCCGTAAAGCTGCCGCGTAGAAGCGAAGATGACTTTGATCCCCGGATTGTATTTTCGGCACGCTTCCAGGATGGAAAGCTGCGCGCGGCAATTGATCTCCAAATCGGCGTCAGGATCGTTCATCGAATCCATGTGGCTGGTTTGCCCGGCCAGGTTGAACAGAAAATCCCGCCCTTGAACCAAATACCGCATGCTGTGGGCGTCGCGCACGTCTGAGATGTTTAGCTGCACACGGTCTTCCAGGCCAGCGATGTTGAACAGATTGCCTCCATATTCCGGAATCAAACTGTCCACCGCCAGAACCTCAGCGCCAAGCGCTGCCAAGCGCCGCGCCAAATTTGAGCCGATGAACCCCAATGCGCCGGTAATCAGCACTTTACGGCCAGCAAAATTCTGTTTGAAGTCCGTTTCCATATCCTAGTGTTTGCTCGCAACTTGCTCGAACACAGCGAGTGTTTTCCGAGCCGTTTCCTCCCAAGTGAATTTCGCCGCCTGCGCAATCGCCTTCTGGCGAAGCTCCCCTCGCAAGTCTTCATCCCAGACCAGTCGCTCCATCGCGTCAGCCATTTCGTTGACGTTTTGAGGATCGAAGTAAATTGCCGCTTCGCCAGCCATTTCCGGCATCGCGGTTGAATTGGCAACTGCCGCCGGAATTCCTAGCGCCAAAGCTTCCAACAAAGGAAATGAACAGGTTTCCGCGAGCGAAGGTTGCACAAACCCAAGTGCGCCTCGATACAACGCGATCAATTGTTCACGGGGAAGCGCAGGCACATGAACAACACGTTCAGTCAAACCCAAAGCCGCTGTTGTTTCAGTGACTTCGTTCCAGTAACTGCTATCAGCCGCCGCTCCCACCAAAACCAATTGAAGTTGTGGATGATTTGTCGCGACAGGCGCAAAGGCTTTTACCAATCGCACCACGTTCTTGTAACGGTGAAACTGAGAAACGTAAAGCAGGTATGGCTGCCTGATTCCGCGTTGCCGCAATTCATAGAAGCTGACAACAGATTGCCGCTCTGCCTCGCCCCAGTCAATCGCGTGATGAACCACTGCAGGCGTGTGTAACAAATCGCCGAGTTTTTCCCGAATCCGCCGCCGCGTGTCATCGCTGAAGGCAATCGAACCATCGCAAGCGCTGAGCACCTGCCACATCTGCCGTCGCAGCATTTGCAGGCGCAACCGTTTCATTGAGGATCGCTCTTCAGTTATCAATTCCGCATTAAGCGGCATGCAATTGTGCAACGCAATTACGGTTCTCGTCTTTGCCGGTTTTGCCAGAGGGACCGTACCGGAATTTGAAAAGAGTAAATCAGGTTGTAACCGTTTGAGGTGGAGCGGCAAAACAAATTTTCGCCACAGCATTCTTAAAATGCTTGCGCCTGCCCATTGCCCGTCCTTCAGAAAAGGAATTTCTGCGCGTAAAAACTGGAATCGCGGATCATCAATCGCATCGGCGAGCCGATCTAAATCGCCAGCATGCAAAACAATGAACTCGTGATGCGAATCAAGTCCGGCAAACTGCGGCAACAATTTTTCCAGATAGAGCTTGCCGCCGCTGATTGCGGCTGTGGCATCAATGACGATTTTCATAATTTCGAACGATGCCGCGAGCTTAAGCTATAGCCTCAAGTGAAGCAATGGATTAAACTTCGGTTTACTTCACTGATGTTACGCAATAGTAAATCTTACAAAGCGTTTGACAGATTCTTCGTCCCGATAGGGACAATTGAAATTAGCCCGGCGATTCATCGCCGGGTGGCGGAACTTCCAGCCGCGTCCTGTAGGGACGCTTGAGTCTTAAGTCACGGGAAGCTCAAGCGTCCCTACAGGACGCTGGCTCATTGCTGTTTTTCCCTGCAGTGAACTGCCGGGCTACTGTCAAACCGTCCCTGACGGGACGAAAACCATGTCAGTTCAATGCTCATTTCTTTAGCGCGTAACCTCAGTTACTTCAATGTCTCAATCGAAAGGTTTTCCCCGCTGCTTTCATGAGTTCCTGCTCTATTTCCGCGCCTGTCGCGTTCATCATCTTCAAACGCCCGGAATTGACAGCAAAAGTCTTTGAGTCCATACGCCAGGCTCAACCGTCAACTTTGGTTGTCATCGCTGACGGAGCGCGAGCCGATAAGAAAGGCGAAGCTGAAGCTTGTGCGGCGGCACGCGCAGTGACTGAAAAAATTGACTGGCCATGCCACGTTGTCAGACATTATGCGGACAAAAATCTTGGCTGCCGTGACCGAGTTTCCAGTGGACTAGATTTGGTTTTTAAAGAGTTCGACCGAGCCATTATTTTAGAAGATGATTGCGTGCCGGAACCGAGCTTTTTTCGGTTTTGCGATGATCTGCTGGAATACTACAGGGATAATGAACGCGTGATGGCTATTTCAGGCGACAATTTTCAATTTGGCAATCGCCAGATTGAGCATAGTTATTACTTTTCACGCTATCCCCATGTTTGGGGGTGGGCGACCTGGCGGCGAGCTTGGCGGCATTATGATGTGACAATGCGCGATTGGCCGCACTATCGAGACAATGGATGGCTGACACAACTCTTTGACCAGGTGAAAACAGTCAATTTCTGGCAGAGTATCTTTCAATCTGTATATGAAGAAAAGATTGACACCTGGGATCATCAATGGACATATGCCTGCTGGCGACAACAGGGATTGACTGTCCTGCCAAGCGTCAACTTAGTGTCAAACATCGGCTTTGGGGAGGATGCCACACACACACGCCGAAGTGGCTTATTCAGCTATTTACCGGTTAAATCCCTGAATTTTCCATTACAACACCCAACGTCTTTAGTGCGCGACTCTCAAGCTGACAATTACACACAACACTACAATTTCGATTACAGTCTTATGGGGCGCGTCCGCCGTAGAATTAAGATGCTTAGAAATCAGTTGTTCTAGAACCATACCTTCCGCGCTCAGAGCTTTCTATGACTACCGATCTAAAACAAATCATCCTACTGGCTATCGCCATCATTGTGCCTCTGATATTGCTGCTGACCAAGCGCCATCGGCTTTTGCTTGTTTGGGTTTGTTTTACTTTTTCGGTGCAAATTTTCGACACATCAATGGTGACCAACCTGCCTGCTGGTCGTATTGTGGGGTTGCTCTTTATGCCTCGCGCGATTTTTCAGTTGCAAGAATGGGTCAAACTGCCGCCTGCCCGCGCTTGGATGATTAACTTTGGCTGGCTGGTCGTGTTGGGAATCGCCTTCGGTTTTTTGTGGCCATGGCCTGATACCACTTTCACACGCCCTTACACGCTTACTGCCCCAGGGAAAACTATAGTTTTTCTGGTGCGACTGCTGACCGACTTATCCCTGACAATTTTCATTGCTGAGCAAGTATTGCGTGGCGGCGCGTTACGGTTAATTGGCCGCGCAATGATGGTAGGAGCGACTTTAAGCGCGGTGGTTGGAATTCTCCATTTTGTTACTCAGATTGATCTTTATTACATCATCACCGGAACAGGAGAACAGATTCTTCACCTCGGACGTGCCAGAGGTTTGGTCGGTGAGCCTCGTGCTTTAGGGCTGAATTGTGCTTATGGTGTGATGATTCTGCTAATTGGCCGTCGTCAGATTTCGCGTTTTTGGCCCTTGCTTCTGCTAGTGAATGTCGTGACTTTGCTGCTGACTTATTCGGCAAGCTCAATTGCGCTCTTCTTTGCCGGGACAGTTGTGGCGCTGGTTTTTTTCTCTAACAGCGAACGAGTAACAATGGCGGGGGTCGTAGCAGCGGCGTTGACCATTGCTTTTCTTACTTCCGTCTTGCTTCCTCAACAATTCGAT